>NZ_JASJFB010000225.1:0-8236 GCF_030065455.1 Microcystis sp. M53602_WE12
ATTAGACCTCTTGCATAAATCCGAAAACAAACGATAGAAACAATAATGGGAGGGACTTTCAGTTAATTATTTATTAGTAGTTGATAATCTTCAAAAATGTTGCTGTACAAGGATCGACTTAAGACTTTTGCAAGAGGTCTAGTGACCGCTAACCACTTTCCCTGATTTCCCTACTATATTTTGTGTTTTTTGTCAAGGGGTTTTTGGGGTTTTAGTAAAGATGTGACGGGATAGGACTGTTTTGATCAGGACTATTATTGATGAAATCGATAGAATAACGATAGGGGAAGCTTGATTGTTTGCCTTAACCGACAATTTTTATTGTTAATCAACTTTGACCAGACCATCACCATGAATGAACCACCTAATAGCGCTGGCGATGAAATCCAATTACCCCGGGGAGAAAGAGTTGACCAGCTAAGACATCTGATCGAAACCCTACGCATTGCCGATGAAGTGGCCAATCGCGGTTATTTGATTACCAGCGCCGAAGTGGCCGATTTAATGGATATTAATCCAGGGGCCGTTACCAGTCGCGGCGACCATTGGCCGTGGCGAAATTGGGTAATCTCCCGGGTCAGACGCGAGGGAAACCAAATTCTTTGGCAATTGGAAAAAGTCGATTAGGATTAATGGCAACCATCAGTTAATTTCTCTCTTGACTTTTGTCAATTAGCAATTAGGGTTTGCTAAATAAATCTAAAAACCTTGTTGGGTAAGACTTTTAGACTTTTGGTCAATCAAAAAGTCCCAGATCTGGGAGGGATCGGGGGGAAAATCCCTGGACTTTTTCCCTGAAAATTAGGTAATTTACCAGATGAAAATGGGTAAAAACCTACACCCCACACCCCACACCCCACACCCCACACCTCACACCCTGTCCCCACGAAAAACTTTTTCAGCAAACCCTAATTATCTCGTCATTTTCCCCCAGCAGATGACGCGCAAAACGTCGAGCTAGGGGCGGAGCCGATACAAGTGTACTGGTAAAACCAGAAAATACCTGCAATCCCACTTTATCGGCGATCGCTCCCACCAGAGGCCGTCCCGAGGGGGCAAAGGCCACTAGGCAATGATGACAGCTGCCGGGGAGAGAGGCTAAAGAGGGCAGCAATGTCCCCACGGCGGCGCGTATTGCTTTTTCCCCCGTCAGAGGGTTTAAACTCCCGCCTGGATCGGTGATAATGGCGCTAATTTGCCCTAGATAAAGACTTTGATCCCGGAATTGTACCGCCCCCGTTTCTAAAACACTGGCAATTATTTCTGGGGTTTCTCTCTGCCAAATGCCCTGCTTTTCTAGTTGGGTGATTTTTTGCTCTAATACCAATCTGGCAGGAATTGCAGGCATAACTAGGGTGTTTAATTTGATCTCAGTGGGGGGAATTTTGATCACCTGGGCATGGGTAAAATAGACGGGAGCAGTAATACCGGATTTTTGCAGTAAAGACCGAGTTAATCCCCCGGCACAGACGATAGTTTCCCCGGCAGAATAATTATTTTTAGGAGTTTTTACGCCGGTAATTCTCGATGCAGTTTCAATTAATTCGATGACAGCTTCCCGAATAATCTTGCCTCCCAGACGCAGGAAAGCTTGTTGATAGGCAAGATTAGTTTTTTCGGCGTTAATGTGACCGTGGGGCAGTCGTAAAACTCCGGAGATAGCTGCGGGATTTAATAGAGGTTCTAAAGCGATCGCTGCCTGCGGATCGAGAATTTCGGGGGTAATAGCAAAGATAGCAAATTTTTCGGCCACAGTGACCGGATCATCTTCGGGGTTAACGGTGAGAATTAGCTCTATGTCCCGGTATTCATTATCTATGCCCAATTCCTGGGATAAATTGCGCTGAATTTCTCGACCTTCTTGATATAATTTTCTCTGGATTTCTGTGGTGGCCGACCAATAGGCTAAACCCCCGTAACTGTAGAAAGTGGCGTTGAGGGGATGGGTTTCTTTTTCTAATAAGAGGACTCGACTGCCTAGGTTAGCTAGTTCATAACTTAAGGCGGAACCGGTGATACCACCACCGATAATTATGTAATCATAAGTTGTGGTCATAATTGGGCTAATTTTTTCTCAATTAATCTATTCTATCATTATACTTGCTCAGTTCCCTGGTTCTGATTTAAGCAATAATTGCTATAATTAGAGGAAAAGTTGAAAGCGGGACTGGATAACTATGCAACAGTTAGAAACTAAGGGGATAACTGACCGATGGATTAAAGCTAGTTGGGAAGAATACTTAGCAGCAATTAACCACCTCCCAGAGAATCAAGGAAAAAGTTATTATTACAATGGCTATTATCGATTAGAAATGACTCCTATTGGATTTGAACACGCTAGAGATCATCACGTTGTCTTTTTGGGGGTGAGTCTCTACGCTATCCTCAAAGAAATTCCTTTTCAAGGACTCCCCACTTGTTCTTATCGTAAAAGAGGAATTAGAGAAGTGCAGCCAGATATATCTTGCTATCTAGGAGAAAAAGCGAATCTGATACCAAATGGGACTTCGATTATTGATTTAAATCAGTATCCTCCACCAGATTTAGTCATTGAAATCTCAAAATCTACCCTCAATGATGACTTAGGTAATAAACGCTTACTCTATGAAGAATTAGGGGTTAGTGAATACTGGAGTGTTAAGGTAGATGACCCTCAAATATTCGCTTTTGAAATAATCGATCGAGGTAGTAAAAGAATTGATATATCAAAGGTTTTACCTAATTTAAAACTTGCGGTTTTAGAGTCAGCTTTACAACAGGCACGCAGCAAGGATCAAAGTCAGGTGGGACGTTGGTTAATCAGTCAATTTCAAGGTTAACCCCATAAAATCGAGGCTAATATTATGCAACAGCTAGAAACTACTATCTCGACAGATTTATGGATTAAAGCTAGTTGGGAAGAATACTTAGAAGCAATTAAAAACTTCCCAGAAAATCAAGGAAAAAGTTATTATTACAATGGCTATTATCGATTAGAAATGACTCCTATTGGTAACGATCATGCCAGCGATCATGCTATTTTGATCTTCGCTGTTAGTCTCTATGCTACCCTAAAAAATCTGACCTTTAATGCCAAAGATAATTGCAGTTTTCGCAGGTCTGGTTATCGAGAAGTTCAACCGGATATATCTTATTATTTTGCAGAGAAAGCTAATCTGATTCCCTACGGTACTTCGATTATTGATTTGAATCAGTATCCCCCACCAGATTTAGTCATTGAAATCTCAAAATCTACCCTTAATGATGACTTAGGTAATAAACGCTTACTCTATGAAGAATTAGGGGTTAGTGAATATTGGAGTGTTAAGGTAGAGTATCCCCAAATATTCGCTTTTGAAATAATCGATCGAGGTAGTAAAAGAATTGATATATCAAAGGTTTTACCTAATTTAAAACTTGCGGTTTTAGAGTCAGCTTTACAACAGGCACGCACCAGAGATCAAAGTCAGGTAGGACGTTGGTTAATCAGTCAATTTCAAGGTTAAATCCTGCTGTTTTTTGGCAGCCGCTTTCTCCAATAAAGACTCGGCAAAAGCGATGGCATCTGCTGCCGAATTTCCTCCCGTTAATTGTGCCAATTCTTCCCTTCTCGTCTGACGATTATCAAGAGAAGTAACCCGGACAACTGTGCGAATTTCCGAGAGATTAGTGGGATTATCTTCGGCAATCATTTGTTTATAAACGCGAAAATGGTGATCAGCTAAAGCAGCCACTAAAGGTTGATGGGTAACGCACAAAACTTGATATTGTTGACCTAATTGATCTAATTTATCGGCAATTGCCTGGGCAACTTTTCCCGATACTCCCGCATCAATTTCATCAAAAATTAGGGTTGCTGCTGCCGATTGGGATTGGGAAAAACAGGACTTTAACGCTAGGAGAAAACGACTCATTTCTCCTCCGGAAGCGGTACTGGATAAAGGTTGGATTTTTTCCCCTGGATTGGGACTAAAATAAAATACCACTTGATCGACTCCCAGACTGCTAGGATTACCCGGGTCAATCCGACAGACAAAAATCACCTTTTCCATGGCTAAAGGTTTTAATTCCTGTACCAATTGTTTTTCTAGTTGACTAGCGGTTTGTTGTCGCAAAAAGGTCAACTGGGTGCTAGTTTCTCGATAGATGTTTTCCTGTTGCTGACAAATTTTTTCTAATTCTTCAATGGATTGTCCTTCTCCCGTCAACTCCGCTAATTCCTGCTGTAATTTCTGATAATAATCGAGCGCTTCGGCTAAACTTGGGCCATACTTGCGACAAATGCGCTTAAGTTGGACAATTCTCTCTTCTATCTCGTTCAATCTCTCGGGATCTGCCTCTAGACTATCCCCATAAACGTTGATTTCCTGTCCCGCTTCCACCACCTGATTTAATGCCGATCGCACCATCTCTAAAATTGGCTCTAAACTTGTATCATAAACCATCATATTTGTCAAGATATTTTCAGCTTTTCCTAACAAATCGGCGACGGCCGGTTGATCGCGATCGTTTTGGTAGAGGAGTTGATAGACTTGATAGCTGGAATTTTGCAAATCGACAGCGTGGGAGAGTCGGTTTCTTTCCTGTTCCAACTGTTCCAACTCGTCAGCGTCAGTTAAATTAGCTGATTCTAGTTCTTTTAGTTGATATTCTAATAAATCTAATCTCTGTAGGCGATTTTGTTCCGATTGCAACCTATTATTTAAAATATTCTTGCTTTCTTGCCAGTTAAGGTAGGCTGTGGCTACCTTTTCCCGCTGCCGCAGCAGCGATTCACCCCCGTAGAGATCTAATAATTCCCTCTGTCGATTAGCGTCCATTAACTGAACTGTTTGACCTTGGGCGGTGATTTCTACCAAAAAATCTCTTATTTGCGCCATTTGTTGGCGATTAGCGACGACTCCGTTAATCCGAGAACGAGAACGCAAGGAATTATTAGTAATCACTAATTCCCGGCTGATGGTCAGACTATTATCTTCTAATGGGTCAATTTCCTGACTTTCTAGCCAAGCAATTAATTCTGGAGTCAGAGAAAAAGTCGCTTCTAGGGTTGATTGTTGGCTTCCCTGACGGATGACGCGATGATTGACTTTACCACCGAGAACAATATCGATCGCATCTAATATAATTGATTTTCCTGCCCCCGTCTCACCGGTCAGTACATTTAATCCGTTCCCGAAAGTTAATTCTAAGCGATCGATGAGGGTAAAATTTTGAATTTGTAGGCAGGATAACATATATCAGTAATCAGTAATCAGTTGCTAAGTAGGTAGGCGTTAAAAATTATCAGACACCCCCCTTATTAAGGGGGGATTAAGGGGGGATTAAGGAGGGACTAAGGGGGGATCGGCACCCCCCTTATTAAGGGGGGACTAAGGGGGGATCGGCACCCCCCTTATTAAGGGGGGCAGGGGGGATCGAACCTAAAATCCATTTTTAATTTAATTATAACCAGTTACTTATTCTCATTATCTTTCAGCATCCCCTAATTTTCCCCGAAACGGTAGCCCTTCCCATAGACAGTATTAATTAGAGGTGTTTCTCCGGCCGCTTCGATTTTACGACGCAGTAAGCGCATCAGGGCAGGAACCACATTACTATTAGGTTGCTCCCCTTCTGACCAGAGATGCTGATAAATTTGTTCATGGGTGAGAAGTTGACCTGGATGGGTCATAAATAAAGTCAACAATTGTACTTCTTTTGCTGATAAACTGATCGTGCGACCGTGACGATAAGCCACTTGATTTTCGCTATCGAGTTCTAAATCAGCACATTTTAGTTTACTGCTATTACTAGCTTCAAAATTGGGAGAACGACGCAATAAAGCGCGGACTCTCGCTAATAATTCTCGCAGTTGAAAGGGTTTGACTAAATAATCATCAGCGCCGGCATCTAATCCCGCCACTCGATCGTCTATGGTATCCTTAGCGGTTAGAAACAAAACGGGAGTGGTGTCCCCTTGATTGCGTAAATATTGACAGATTTGTAATCCGGATTGCTGGGGTAACATCCAATCGAGAATTAAGAGGTCATAATTATTCTCTTGTGCCAATTCTAACCCCGTCCGACCATGATCAGCAATATCAACTTCATAGCCTTCTTGAGCAAGAATTTGTTCTAAGGGTTCGGTTAATTCTTTTTCATCATCAACGATAAGTATTTTCATAAAAGTAAAAAAGATGGTGTTGGGTTTTGGGGTTTTGGGGTTTTGGGGTTTTTTAGTTGAATCTCCCCATTTCCCCATATCCCCATGTCCCCATTTCTCCTAATTATCGATCTTTGGGGAATAAATTGCGCCATTCGAGAGGGATATAACTTTCAAGAAATCTAGCCATGGTTTGGTAATGACGCTGATACAAAACTCCCATATAGATAATACCAAGTCCTAGGACGGTTAGGGCAAAGGGAAAGAAAATTGAATCGGCAAAGATACGATAGGAGAGATAGGAAAGATAGGCAAATACTCCGATACCTCCGAAAACCACAAATAATCTTCTTTTTAGCAGGACGGATAATAACATCAATCCCAAGTTAATTAGACAGTACAAAAATCGTTGCGCTTCATTATCATCGATGAGGAGAGATAGACTAAACCAAAACATAATTAATCCGAATAGGTATAGCCAAAAAGCAAAATCTCCCCGACTGCGACGCTGACGTACATCAATTAAATAGGCAGTTATTAAACAGGCAATTCCAAACCAAAAGGATACCCACAGTCGCATTCTCCATATATATTCGTTCTCTCCAAATAGCAAAGGGGTTAAGTCCATTGACATATACCACAGACTAAAGGCGATCGGTGCAGTTAAAAAAGGAAATTTAACAAATCTTAAAGTTATTAATCCTGCGATAATCGTGCCTAATTCCATTAAAAACCAACCGCCTTTAGTCCAGGTATAGAAATCTGGATAAATGGCCATATTTCCGGCTTGCCAGTATCCTGTCCAGCGTTGTAAACCGTAGATTGCTAAGGGAGTCATTGCCACTGCCATGGTAAATAAAAGGCCGCCGGGGATTTTGAGATTTTGCTGAAAATAGAGATTTTTCCCCGCAAAAATAAAACAAATTGCATAAAACAGGGCGATAAAAAATAGTCCTGCACCACCGAAACTCTCCCAAGCTTCGTTCATAAACCACCCCAGGGCAGAGATAACAATTAATGCCCCAAAATAATAGGCCACATTAGCAAAATTAAAGCGAGGGCGATTAACTTCATCTTCTTGGGGATAACGGGATAAAAAAGCCGTCCATAAATTTTCAGCTTGGCTGGCAGTAATTAGGTTTTGTTGTACCGCCCAATCAAAATCTTCTCTTTCTAGTCTCATAATATTCTCTAGTCCTTAAGCTAAGATGTATTTTAACCGCCTATCCTAAGGATAAGGGAATAGGGCATAGGCGCAGATGTTAAATCCTGTAGTAAAACTTAACATTTACCGATTGCAACATCCGAAATCTGCAAAATAGAGTATAATTCAATCTATATTAACTATTATCGAAGACATCATGATAACTAAATCAGAACTCTATGAACAAGATTTTCAATTATGGCTGATAACAACAATAGGTCAGTTAGAACAAGGAGATTTTCAGGCATTAGATGTATCTCATTTGGTTGAGGAGTTAAAAGAATTGGGTAAATCAGATAAAAATGCCTTGGAAGGAAATTTAATGATTTTGCTGGCTCATTTACTGAAATTAAAAGTACAATCCTCCGCCCCTGAAAGCATGAAATCTAGCTGGTATAGCTCCATTGTCGAACACAGGGAACGAGTTATCGCCTTACTAGAAAACACCCCTTCTTTGAAATCTCATGTAGCAATCGCCATCGATAAAACCTATCCTAAAGGTCGCAAAATTGCCATCAAGGAAAGTAAATTGGCTGACTTTGGAATTGCGATTCCTCCAGAGGAAGCATATCCCTTAGACTGCCCTTTTTCCTTAGAACAGATTCTTGACGAAGATTTCTATGGCTGATAATTCATATTTAATCCATCGGCTAAGACGCTTTCAAAATGCTTCTAAAAAGTCTTCAAATCTCAAAAACTGGGAAGCTATACAAGTCACATCTGTCTCCCGATACTAAGCGATTCGACTGACTTTAAATAGAGCTTACAAGGCAACATCTCAAAAACCGCTGAGAGGTAAGATGAAAGCCACGACAGCATCTCTGGCCTCTCAGCCTATCGCCTGTGGCTGTTAGGTAGTGTCTAGCTAGTGACCAACTTCCAGGCTGAGACTGTTCTGGGGAGCCGCC
>NZ_JASJFB010000001.1:0-1456 GCF_030065455.1 Microcystis sp. M53602_WE12
AACCCTTATAGAGAAAGACATTGGACGATTTTTGTCAATTGTTTTTGATCTAGAGCGAGCTAATCAGTTAAATCTTTTGCCAGATAAGGATTTAGTCGATTTATGCCCCCCTATCGAACCATAACAAGTAACGAAGAGCCATAATCTCCTGTCTCGGAGTCTCCTAACCAAGCACGACAATTTTTGATTTTCGCAAGAGTTCTAATAACCAGTTGATTTAGTCAGCCGATGAAGTTAAGATGTACTAGGTTAAACACAAATGAACTAAAGTACAAATTATCTTAACCCAAGCATAGGAAAATAGATCATGACTAACCTCGAATCCCTTACTCAAGCGCAACAGGAGTTGTACGACTGGCTAATTGAGTATATTCGCACTACTCAACACGCCCCTTCCATCCGGCAAATGATGCGAGCGATGAATTTACGCTCTCCCGCACCGATTCAAAGCCGTTTAGAACGTTTACGCGCCAAAGGCTATATTGATTGGACAGAAGGAAAAGCACGCACCCTGCGGATTCTCAAACAACCAGTGCAAGGTTTACCAGTTCTAGGTGCGATCGCTGCTGGTGGTTTAGTGGAACCCTTCACCGATGTGGAAGAAAAACTCGATCTTTCTAACCTGTTGCAACGCAGTCAAGACTGTTATGCTCTGCGGGTTTCCGGAGACAGTATGATCGAGGATCATATTGCCGATGGGGATCTGGTGATTATGCGTTCTCTCACGGGTAATGAAGCGGTGTCCAATGGGGAAATCGTCGCCGCCAGAGTCGAAGGCCACGGCACTACTTTAAAACGTTTCTACCAAGAAGGCGAAATCATCACTCTCCAACCCTCCAATCAAAAATATCAACCAATTACAGCCAATACTGAACAAGTACAAGTGCAAGGGGTTTTGGTTGGTGTTTGGCGCGGTTATTAGCCAAAACTGGGGCGCACTTAAGCGCCCCGATAATTTTTCCTCTCCTTGGCTACCGGAAAAAAATCGGGTTGGCAAACTAGGATAATATAAGGGTTTTAGCCTATCCCGCACTCAGGTGTTTTAACTTTTATGCCCAAAAAACAGAAGTATCCCCATCTCTTGGGGTCAAAATGGACGGCAAAACAAAAAACATGGGGCTGGCGACATTTTCAAGTGGTCAATCGTCAAAATCGCGGTCAATGGGTTTTTGCGGAATTAGTCGCTTCCTGCGATCCGACTGTCCGCTTCTGGATTAATGCTAAACAGTTGCAAGACGCGAATCTCTGGCAATCAGGTTGGCAAACCCTAACGGAAATGAACCAACCCGACAGCACCGACGAGATTATTGTTAATTAGGGTTTGCTGAAAAAGCTTTTCGGTGGTGGCAGGGTGTGGGGTGTGGGGTGTGGGGTGTGGGGTTTTACCAGTTTTGAGGTGGTCAACTACCTAATTTTCAGGGAAAAAGTACCTGAATTTTCCCCCGATCCCCGCAAT
>NZ_JASJFB010000227.1:0-1789 GCF_030065455.1 Microcystis sp. M53602_WE12
ATGCTTCGCCCCTACAGGACGCGGGCCGATGAAGACGCAAGGTTTTGAAGCACGATTCTCTCAAAATCTTGCACCTGTTTCGCGAGAAAAGCCACAAAACCCTTACCTTGCCTACATTTCACCTTTATTCAGCAAGCCCTAATTAGTCTGTTTTTTCTTGACTCGATCGCAATTAAGCGATCGAGTTTTTTTTGATGAAAAAATATCACTTCGGGTTAATACGGAGTGAAACCCAACCACCGAGGACCTATTACCCTCTCCCTAAAGGAATCGCACTTGGCACGACCAGAAACTGCCCGATGTTGCTTACCACTTTCTAGCCCTTTTGTCAACACCCTATAGAATTAAATATCATACCAGACGGTAAATGATAACTATAAATAATCAATGGTCGTAAAGAAGAGACGGCTGCTATAGAATTAAGGCAATCTTTCTGAACTTTTTTAGAAATCATGAAAACCTTACCAATTTCTTTGGTGTTAGCGGGCATTAGTAGTTCACTTGTACTAATAGGGGGGGGGGTAAACCCTGTCCGCGCGGCGGTTATCATCGGGAATCTACCGCAAGCCAATGATGATGGTGGTACTTTTTTGAGCACTACTGAAATAAAAGCACTCGCCTTTACCCTGCCCGCGGGTAACAATTACAGCCTCGACAACGCCATCCTGCGACTCAGTGGCTACGATCCAGGAGAGACTCCCCTAGTCCAGATCCGCAATGATGTCGGGGGTAGCGATCCGGGCAGTACCGTCCTCGCCAGTTTCACCAATCCCACCCCTCAAGGAGCGGGAAATTTTGACTACACCTTCACTCCCACTGGCCCCTTCACGTTTACCGCCGGTACTAAATACTGGTTATACGTTACCAGTACCAGTGGAGATTTCCTCTGGAGCGCTTCTAGTACGATTCAAACCCCGACGGGCATCGCCACGTTCTCGGGAGCCAGGTTTGGTAGTGGAGCGAGTTTCTTTCCCAGTAGCGTTCTCAACAGTTTCCAGATCAACGCAACCGAGATAACCGGTCCGGTGGCCCGCACTCCCGAACCTAGTGCGATCGCGGCTTTGTCCCTGTTCGGATTGGGATTACTGGGGGTTAAAAGTCGTCGGAACGAGGGATAAGTTGCCGGTGGTTAGGTTGAACAGAGTGAAACCCAACCACCGAGGATCTATGTCGGGTTTCGTTGCCTCAACCCGACCTACGAATTTACTATACAAACGGGGAAACTTTTAAGGATTAGGGATCGATCGCACCAGCAGAGTCAGAATACTGGTTAATACTGCCACTACCACGGGAATAATCAACGATTTTGCTCCCTTAAGGTCCGATACATCCTTAATTAAAGCGTTCTGTGTTCCCTCTACTTTTTCCAATCGCCTATCAATACTTTTGAGTTCGGTTTTCACCTCGGCCATATCTACTTTTAGATCGGTGAAATCTTTCTGTAAAGAGTCTAATTTTTCCGTGATATTTGTCAGGATAATTTCTAGGGAATTGGTGACGGGGGATTGACTCATCTGAATTTCCGGGAATATTCGATCGCCTAGTAATATTGTAGGCTGTTTTTGTAGGTGATGCGCTCCTTACCAACGTTCTAAAATCAGTCCATCTACATAATTAAAATCAGTATCAAGTAGGTAGGCGTTAAAAGTTGTGGCTCTTCGGGAATTGTTATGCAAATAATTAACTTAAAATAAAATTCGATGAGAGCAACTACGCTCAAAAGTAGCTGAAATTCATACAGGAAAGGACTTAAGGCACAAATAGGTTAATACCAAAAGATAGACAATTG
>NZ_JASJFB010000166.1:0-5846 GCF_030065455.1 Microcystis sp. M53602_WE12
GCTCCAGCTACATCAAATGTTCCAAAAAAATATAGAAGAGTTAATGCAAATTAGCCGCTATCGGTTGAAGGATTACATCAAAGGACAAAGAGCGATATCGCTTGCCCTATCTACCTTCTAGCTCGCTTGTCCCCCTCTCAGGAATTCTTCTCTAATCCGTGGAATTAATTGTTTTCCTTGCTCGATCGCTCTTGCGGTTGGTGCTATGATTAATTGTCAACCCTAATCAACAAAGTTTGACTTCAATATATGGAAGGCAATTAAACTCAGCACCAAGCATGACCCTTCCGTAATCCTACTGTACGCTATAATTATAAGAACCATGAAATGCACCCTATTCTTAGTCTTCAAAAATCAAGGTTTATATCATAAAAATCAAAAAGTTTTTGGAAAAAATTTACCACTATAGACTCATAGGTTTCTTGCATAATTTCAGAAGCTCCAAATCGATAAACTTCATAACCTAGCAATTTTAACTTTCTATCTTCAGCTACCATTTCTGCATAAAGCTGAGGCTTCGCATATTCTCCCTCAGCATAATGTTGTTTACCATCAATCTCAATAACAATTCTTTTTGATTTTGGCAATAATAATAAAAAATCCATACGTTGTCTTATCAATCTTCTCCCATTGTTATATCTTTTGAGTTCTTTGATAGTATAGGGATCATAATGTAAATAAACTTGTGGCAGTAGAGCGGGCGAATTTTCACCCCAACGACGACATAATTGCTCGTTTTTATAGTAAGTGTCAAAAAATCTAGATTCTACTGGATTATTTTGCAAGGATTCTTTAAGTCGTTTGTAAAGAGGAGCTGCCGCTTCTGAATTTGACCAGCTAATAATTTTTTTATACTCTTTCCACCAATCAATTAACTCTATCCCTAATAATCCATGACTTTGAATCGGCTTATCATAGATCAAACAGGATTCTTTATACTTCGTAATTTCAATATCATTGCTAAGTGAATCTGAAAAAATAATTTCTGGTTTAAAAGAATTAGAGGCAAAAATAATATTTTTGATATTTTGATGTCCTAGTTTTTTGGTTAAATGAATTGTGTAGCCATTACTATCAACTTGAAAACCACTTTTTTCACAAATTCCTCTTAAAGTTTGCTTATGCTCTTCCTTAATATTATAACTTTTGTATAAAAGTATTGATTCAATTACTTTCAGAAATTTCTGAATATCGTTTTGATTTTCCCAATCAATCTTTGAGTAGTATCCATTCAATTGATCTCGGCGCGTAGATGCACGAGGCTCGTATTTATCAAATCCCGCATCCGTAAACCAACTATCTATTTGATTAATATAATATCCTGAGCAAAATTCTCGAAACTCACTCTTTAATAAATCTAGAGATATATTCATAGAGACACATCAACTTTCGGAGAAATCACCGATACATACAATACCAAATTCTAGCAATTCAGCATTAGGATCAAAATCAACAGATTGGTGGGTTATGGCGAATACCTTATTAGTTGCTTAACTGTCTCATTTGTCATCGCCTAACCCACCCTACTATTTGGCTACCGGCAAAAGATAGCCACCGGCAATTGTATCAATTTGTAAAAGATGGTTGACGTTTGTGCCAATCGGTGGCCTGTTCGTAGGCGTGGGCGACGTGAAATAATTGATCTTCGCGCAGCACATTACCGACTAATTGTAAACCGATCGGCAAACCTTGCCCATCAAAACCGCAGGGAAGACTTAACCCGGGTAAACCGGCTAAATTGACGGGAATAGTCATTAAATCCGATAAATACATACTCAGAGGGTCCGCCGTTTTTTCCCCAGCTTTAAAAGCTGTGGTCGGTGAAGTGGGAGAAACTAACACATCTACCGATTGAAAAGCTCGATCGAAATCCTCTTTGATCAAAGTCCTGACTTTTTGTGCTTTCAGGTAATAAGCATCATAATAACCCGTCGAGAGGGTATAGGTTCCCAACATAATCCGGCGCTTAACTTCCGCACCAAAACCCTGAGCGCGAGTCTTAGTGTACATATCAATCAAACTATCGGCATCTTCCCGAATACCGTATTTAACCCCATCGTAACGGGCTAAATTCGCCGATGCTTCCGAGGGGGCGATAATGTAGTAGGTGGGCAATCCGTAACGGAAACGGGGACAGGAAATCTCTTTAATTGTGGCACCGAGGGCCTTTAACTGCGCTAAAGCTTGATTAACTGCCTCAGCAACCACCTGATCCAAACCTTCCCCGAAAGTTTCCTTAATTACGCCAATTTTTAGCCCTTTTAAACTGGTTTTCAGGAATTGGCTATAGTCGGGAATCGGCAGATTGAGACTGGTAGAATCTTGGGGATCGTAACCTGCGATCGCTTGTAATAAAATCGCCGCATCTTCTACGGTACGACCAAAGGGACCGATCTGATCGAGAGAAGAAGCGTAAGCCACCAAACCAAAGCGAGAAACTAAGCCATAGGTCGGTTTTAGCCCAACAACGCCACAAAACGAAGCCGGTTGACGAATTGATCCCCCCGTATCCGATCCTAGGGCGACCACGCATTCTTGAGCGGCCACAGCCGCAGCCGACCCCCCCGAAGAGCCACCAGGCACCCGGGATAAGTCCCAGGGATTAGCAGTAACGTGATAACCGGAGTTTTCGGTGGAACTACCCATAGCAAACTCGTCTAAATTGGTTTTACCGACGATAACTGCTCCTAAATCCCGTAATTTTTGGGTAACGGTGGACTCGTAGGGGGGGACAAAATTCTCTAAAATCCGGGAAGCGCAGGTGGTGGGGATACCCTTGGTGCAGAGATTATCTTTTAATGCGATGGGAATACCGGCCAACAGATGCAGAGACTCACCCCTGGCGATTTTCTCGTCCACTTTTTGGGCTTGTGCGAGGGCTAAATCCGGGGTTAAATGGAGAAAGCTTTTTACTTGTGGTTCGATCGCTTGAATACGAGCGAGAAATTCTGTGGCGATTTCGACGGCTGTTTTTTCTTTATTAACGAGTTGTTGATGCAGTTGACGAATCGAAGTCATGTTCAGTTACCGGTTACAACCACCGTCAGGAGCAAGCAACAACCCCAGACAGCAAAGACTATTTTAGCGTCAGTTTGGCTGTAGGTCAGCTAATCCCCTAAAATTAAAGGAAAGCCTCGGAGGAAAACTAGAGTTATGACTTTTAATATCCGACAATTAGATAATTTAGACTACGATGAAGCCGAACCCTTATTAGAAGATTATATTACTGGAGCGATCGAAGAATATATCAATTCGCCCGAGGGAGAGGCCTATTATCAAGAAAAAGAAGAAGGTGGTGGTTGGATTGCTACCTTGATTGAGTTGGGCTATCTCTATCAAGGTTATACCCTTGCTACCATGACTAAGGCTGATGTGCAAATCTTAATGGAGAAGATTTTACCACGCAAAATTACTATCCTCGATCCGACGGAAACGGAAGATGCTATCCCTGAATTAATTAGTTTTTGGCAATTTTTGGGACGAGAATATAAATTAACTCAGGCTAAAGCTATTATTAAATATTTAGAGCAATTAGGCGATCGCTTTGGTCAACTGATGAACGATCCCAACAGTGGCGGTTTTATGAAAAATCTCTTGTTACAAGCGCATCAGCAGGGTTTTGATATCACCAGTCAGGAGGGTTTAACAGCTTTTCAAGAAAAATATAATGCTGAACAACGCGCCAAACAGCAAGCGGCAGCAATATTGAAAAAAACGCTTCCAGCTGTTTCTAAATCGGAAAATGTTCCCAAGGCAATGCAGGCCAAATATCAAGAAATTATCGATATTACCGATAAATTTGCCGCTCAATATCTTAATGAAGAATATGCCCAACTTATTCGCCAATTAACTGCAACTTTAGCTCGTAAGCGTCCCTCTCCCCTAGAAAAAGGTAAGGCTAATTCCTGGGCTGCCGGCATTACTCACGCCCTAGGAATGGTCAATTTTCTCTTCGATCCTACTCAAAATCCCCACATTTCGGCCAAAGAACTTTATCAGGCTTTTGGGGTTGCTCAAAGTACAGGACAAGCTAAATCAAAACAAGTGAGAGATTTACTGAAGATGTCCTATCTTGACTCAGAATGGGCTTTACCAAGCAATTTGGAGAACCATCCTAGCACTACAGTCCGGAAGTTAATCACTACCATGCTCGGTTATAGTTAGGGTTTGCTGAAAAAGTCTTTTGGTGGAGCTAGGAGGCACTCTTGCAGCAATAGATTCCTGAATGACCCAATCTCGATCGAGCTTGCAGACTAGACTCTAGTTACCTCTCCAGTTAAACTATAGTAGTCAATAGTTATAAAGTTTTAAACGATCACCTATTGTCAGCCTTTTTAACTGGTCACTTTATTACCTACCTATGTTGGACAGTTTCTCCCCCCAAACCTCTAGCGTCGTCCTCGCTTCGGTGGCGGACTATTTCAAAGTCCTGTCGGAAGTCAGTCGCCTACAGATTCTCAGTTGCTTGCAATTAGGCGCGATGAATGGTAAAGAAATCGCCGAAGCTACCGGACTAGGTCAGGCCAATCTCTCCAAACACCTGAAAGCTTTAACCCAAGCGGGAATTATCTCGCGGCAACCCCAAGGAGTCAGCGTTTACTATCAAATTACCGACCCCGTGATCTATGATCTCTGTAAGGTGGTTTGCGATCGCATTAGTCAGCAAATGCGTCAACGGGCCCGAGAATTCGAGAGTCTGCCAACTTTCCATCTCCCTAAATAAAAATTACCAAACCCTTGACATTTTGCCTCAATTATGCTATGTGCAAAATTTCCATGCTCCTAGAAGAACTTTGTCAACGCTATCGGGAGGGAGAAAGAGATTTTCGGGGGATTAATTTGCGGGAAAGCGACTTAACTAATATTGCCCTCCCAGGAGTCAATTTTTGCCGTGCCGATCTGCGACAGGCGCGGTTAGGAAAGATAGGCCTTTCGCGATCGCTGCTGAGAGAAGCGGATTTAAGTGAGGCGATTCTCTGGGGAGCAGATTTAAGTCAAGTGGACTTTTATCGAGCTTGTTTACGAGATGCGGACTTAAGCGGGGCTAATCTCATCGAAGCCAATTTAGAAGCCACTTATTTAACCAAAGCCGTCTTAAACGGTGTTAATCTCAACAGTGCTAATCTCCAGCAGGCCGTATTAATCGATACGGATTTTCGCTCCACTTCCGACCAACGCACGGACTTAGGCAAAACTAACTTTTGCGGAGCCGATCTCAACTATGCCAATCTGAGCGGCTCCCTGTTATATCGAGCTAATTTCGCTGATTGCCGACTTTGCCGGGTTAATTTTCGTGCTAGTCCCGAAAGAGACGGATTTATTACCGATCTCACCGGGGCCAGTTTCCGGGGTGCGGATCTCAGTTATGCCGATTTGCGCGGGGCAATTTTAGAAGATGTGGACTTGACTGATGCTGATTTAACCTGGACTTTGTTTTAATCTGGGAAGCTTTTTCAGTCAACAGTGATCAGTAAACAGTGATCAGTGACAAGTGAAAAGATGTCATTTCACTTAAAACTCAAATCCGATAACTGATAACTGATAACTGCTCACTGATAACTGATAATTGAGGGTCGATTTATTTAAGGCTTGCTGAATAAATCTAAAAACCTTGTTGGATAAGACTTTTAGACTTTTTTTCCCTCAAAAAGTGCCAGCCATTGCGGGGATCGGGGGGAAAATTCTGGGACTTTTTCCCTGAAAATTAGGTAACTGACTACCTCAAAATCGGTAAAACCCCACACCCCACACCCCACACCCCACGCCTCCCACCCTGTCCCCACGAAAAACTTTTTCAGCAAACCCTAATTATCTCGTCATTTTCCCCCAGCAGATGACGCGCAAAA
>NZ_JASJFB010000727.1:0-5897 GCF_030065455.1 Microcystis sp. M53602_WE12
CAATCCTGTCACGATTGAGGGAATTCTCGCTTGTTTATCTAAACTGTTGACTGTGCGGGAACAATTACAAAGAGAAGCTCACCGTCATCAACAACCCTTATTAGCAGAAAATATTCCTAGACTATGGATACTAACTCCTACTGCCAGTCAGAGGATTATAACTGCTTTTTCAGGTCAATTAAACCCAGATTGGGGAGAAGGAATTTATTTTTTACCTCCAGCATTAAATACATCCCTTATTGTCCTGCATCAATTACCTGAAACCCCTGAAACCCTTTGGTTAAGATTATTAGGCAGAGGAGGAACTAGAACCAGAGCGATTGATGAATTAGAGGCCTTGTCTCCTCATCATCCCTTTAAATCAGCTTCCTTAAAATTATTATACAATTTGAGTAGAAACTTGCAAGCCTTACCCAAAAGAACCCAGGAGGAGAGGAAATTTATTATGCGTTTAGCCCCTTTATACGAACAAGATAGAGAAGCAGCGATTCAAAAGGGTAGAATCGAAGGGATTCAACAAGGAGAAGCTATCGGACTTCAAAAAGAAGCATCCAAGTTAGTGCTACGTCAACTAAAGCGACGTTTTGGTGAACTTCCCCCGCATATCACTGAAACTATCCAAAAACTCTCAGTAGAAAAATTAGAAGACTTAGGAGAAGCATTGCTAGACTTTGAGACTCAAGCTGACTTAATCAATTGGCTTAATCAAGCCTAAAATCTTCGGGAAAGGCCATTTAAAACTCCTCTAATTGTTTTCTTTATCTATCGGGAAATTGAGAGCTTTATTGAATAGGGCAAGGTCTTGGAAATTAATCACGCCATCTCCATTAAAATCTGGCGTTGCTGATTTGAGTTCTGAACATTCTTTTGTGATATTTTTAAAACCTAGACCAAAACTAATACTAAATCCGTTGAGTATAGGCTACATATCAGGAGAGGCAATAGGCAACAGGCAAGAGGCAAAAGGGTAAATAAATAAGTGGGTGGGTGGAATTAAATATAAGATGAACGTAGGTTGGGTTGAAGCATGAAACCCAACGCCCGATTATGTTACGCTACCGCTAACCCATCCTACAAATAATTGTGCCTCCCTACTTAATCAGTTTTTAATAACCGGATTTGGTATAACTTTTGGATAGGACACACATTTGGCATTCATAGCTTGATTCAGCAACGCCGAATAATCTTATACTACTCCTAATCACTTCTTATCTCTTGACAATGACCTTAAAAACCGATCACGGTAAAAGCCATCCCGTCGGTGCGACTGTCTTGGCCGATGGTGTCAACTTCTCACTATTTTCTAAGTATGCCACTGCCATAGAATTATTATTATTTGATGATGCCAATTCCCCGCAACCTAGTCAAATTATTCGTCTGAATCCCCAAGAAAATCGCACTTTTTTCTATTGGCATATTTTCGTTCACGGCATTGGAGTCGGTCAAGTGTATGCTTATCGAGTCTATGGTCCGGATAATCCGGCCCAGGGTCATCGCTTCGATCCTGATAAAGTAGTTCTCGATCCCTATGCGAAAGCGATTGTCGGTGCGGAAATTTATGATCGACAAGCTGCCAGCGAAAAAGGCGATAATTGTCATCGAGCTTTGCGGGGTCTGGTAGTGGATCCAGGCCGCTACGATTGGGAAGATGACGCACCGCTACGCACTCCCTACTCTGCCAGTTTTATCTACGAAATGCACGTCGGTGGCTTTACTCGTAACCCGAATTCCGGCGTTAGCGAGGAAAAAAGAGGTACTTTTGCGGGATTAATCGAAAAAATACCCTATTTGACCAACCTAGGCATTACTGCCGTGGAATTGTTACCGATTCATTACTTTGATCCCGCTGCCGCTATGCCGGGGTTAACTAACTATTGGGGTTATAGCACGATCGGCTTTTTTGCGCCCCATGCCGGTTACAGTAGCGATCGCTCACCCCTCGGTCCTTTGAATGAATTTCGCGATCTGGTGAAAGCTTTACACAAAGCGGGGATCGAAGTGATTCTCGATGTGGTTTTCAATCATACCGCCGAGGGGGACGAAATCGGGCCGACTCTTTCCTTGAAAGGTATCGATAATCGCACCTACTACATCCTCGATGCGGTCGATAAAAGCCTCTATAGCAACTATACTGGCTGTGGTAACACCCTCAAGGGCAGTCATCCCATTGTTGGCAAAATGATTCTCGATTGTTTGCGCTATTGGGTGTCGGAAATGCACGTCGATGGTTTTCGCTTTGACCTGGCGGCCGTATTATCGCGCAATGTGGACGGGGAACCGATTCTGCAAAAAGGTTATAACATGATCTGGGCGATCGAATCGGATCCAGTCTTAGCCGGGACAAAATTAATCGCTGAAGCCTGGGATGCGGCAGGATTGTATAGTGTCGGTCAATTTGTTGAATTTGCCGATTGGTTTTCCGAGTGGAATGGGCCTTTTCGCGATGATGTGCGCGCTTTTGTCCGGGGAGATACCGGCATAGTCAGCAAATTAGCGGCGCGGATTTTAGGAAGCCCCGACATATACCACAGACCCGATACCGATGTCAATAGAAGTATAAATTTTGTTACCTGTCACGACGGCTTTACCCTTAACGATCTAGTTTCCTACGACGAGAAACACAACGAGGCTAACGGCGAGGAGAATCGGGACGGTTGCAACGATAATTTTAGCTGGAATTGTGGGGTAGAAGGGGAAACCAATAACGAGGCGATTAAAACCCTGCGACTGCAACAAATAAAAAATCTCTTAACGATCCTGTTTATTTCCCAAGGAACACCTATGCTGTTGATGGGGGACGAAGTGCGACGCACCCAAAAGGGCAACAATAACGCCTATTGTCAGGATAACCAGTTAAGTTGGTTCGATTGGAGTGCGGTAGAGCAAGAGTTCGATCTTTGGTGTTTCGTAAGGAGACTGATCGATTTTAATAAAAAATTAGCTCTTTTCCGTCAGGAAAAATTGCTAGAAGTCACCTATACCAGTCTTGAACCCCATCTCAGTTGGCATGGCGTACAGTTGAGTAAACCCGATTGGTCGGAAGATTCCCACAGTTTAGCTTTTTCCCTGCGTCATCCCAAGGCGAACGAGTATTTACACATTATGCTGAACGCTTACTGGGAATCTCTCAACTTCCAGTTACCCCCCTTGGGACAAGGGGAAAAATGGCATCGCGTCATCGATACTGCTTGGCAATTGTCCGAGGCAGCCTGTGATTTAGATGCCGCAGCCGCTATTGAATCGGAAACCTATCGGGTGCAAGCGCGTTCGGCGGTAGTCTTAATCGTTAAACCAGTATAACAAGAGGAGAGATATTGCCCGATCGAGCGATCTTGAATGCTTTAACTAATGAACAATGGCATCAATTCAATCGTCAAGTGGAAAAACGTTATTTATTTGCGGAGCAATAGCTGAAATGATGCGGCTTTCATTAGCGAAACGGGTATCGATTCTCTCTTTGTGTTTAATTGGTTTTTCCCTGCCTTGGACCGCGTTCAGCGTTTCACCGGTACAGGCGAACCTAGAACCAACTGCGATCGCTATTGGTGATCCCGTCCGAGAAGAAAAGCAAGCTCGGCAGTTAGTAGAATGGTTGGGAACTAAACAATACGACAAAGTTATTGCAGCTTTGTCACCCCAACTAAAACCCCTCTGGACTGCCGAAAAACTGCAAAAGGTCTGGGAAAGCCAAGTCACTGACAATACTGGACCGTTTAAGCGCATTGTCAAAAGCAAGCTACTCGATGCTATCAATGCCAATTTGGTGATTGTCACCGTTGAATTTGAGAAACTCACTGAAGATGTGGTAATTACCTTTAACCGGTCCGGTCAGATAGTTGCCGCCGATTTTCCCGAATTTCGCAGTATTTCTGAGATTGGCGATGCTTTTGTCACGTCCTTGGTCAATAAAGACTACGGCTTGGCCCGAGGTTTTTTACACCCTTTCCTGAAAGCTGAGGTTTTCCCCACCAGAGTACAAGGTGCTTGGGAGAATTTACTTAAGCGTACCGGCCCCGTGCGTCGGATCGTGGGAACTCAGGTCAGAAAAGGCTCGGATACGGACGGTGTGGATCTGGTGTTGGTGACGATTCAATTTGAAAAACTGACGGATACCTTAATCCTCGTTTTTGATGATCAAAAGCAGATTGTCAACGTGGATTTCCCTTTAGGCAATTAGTAAT
The DNA here is from genome assembly GCF_030065455.1 of Microcystis sp. M53602_WE12. NCBI lineage: Bacteria > Bacillati > Cyanobacteriota > Cyanophyceae > Chroococcales > Microcystaceae > Microcystis > Microcystis sp. M53602_WE12. The sequence goes on from NZ_JASJFB010000727.1 coordinate 4,182, forward strand.
CAGCCGAAATTACCCCGTAAATTGAGTTGGAGACGATAAGTTATGTTAGATAAAATCGAAGTTCCCATCGAAGCGATCGCAGCTAGGGAGATTCTAGATTCCCGCGGCCGTCCCACGATCGAAGCCGAAGTGCTGTTAGAATCGGGGGCGCTCGGTTTGGCCCAGGTTCCCAGTGGCGCTTCTACGGGTAGTTTTGAGGCCCACGAATTACGCGATGATGATCCCCAGCGTTACGGTGGTAAGGGTGTCCTGAAAGCGGTTCGCAATGTCCACGAAAAAATTGTCCCGGTTTTGCAGGGGATGAATGCTTTCGACCAAGCTAGTATCGATTTAGCTATGATTGATCGCGATGGCACGGCCAATAAACGAGAATTAGGGGCTAATGCTATCCTAGCCGTCTCTCTGGCTACGGCCAAAGCGGCGGCGGCAGATCTGGGATTACCTCTCTATCGTTATCTCGCAGGTCCGATGGCCAATGTGCTACCCGTCCCAATGATGAACGTGATTAATGGTGGTTCTCACGCTGATAATAACGTCGATTTTCAGGAGTTTATGATCTTCCCCATCGGGGCCGATTCTTTTAAGGAAGGTTTGCGTTGGGGGGCGGAAGTATTCGCCGCTTTGGGTAAGGCCTTGCACGAACGCAAATTACTGACCGGTGTGGGCGATGAGGGCGGTTATGCTCCGAATTTGGCTTCAAATCAGGAAGCTTTGGATATTTTGATCGAATCGATCGAACGTGCTGGTTATAAACCGGGGTCGCAGGTGGCTTTAGCTATGGATGTGGCCGCCAGTGAATTCTATCGGGATGGTCAATACATCTACGATGGTTCTGCCCATTCTCCCGCCGAAATGGTGGATTTTTTGGCTAGTTTAGTTGATCGCTATCCGATTATTTCTATTGAAGACGGTTTACACGAGGAAGATTGGGATAACTGGAAATTATTGACCGATAAACTGGGGGCGCGGATTCAGTTGGTGGGCGATGATTTGATGGTGACTAATCCCATCCGTCTGCAAAAAGCGATCGATCTGGGTATTGCTAACTCGATCCTGATTAAACTCAATCAGATCGGTTCTTTGACGGAAACCCTACAAACGATCGCCCTGGCTACCCGTCACGGTTATCGTTCTGTCATCAGTCATCGTTCCGGAGAAACGGAAGACACCACGATCGCAGATCTGGCGGTGGCTACTAATGCCGGACAGATTAAAACTGGTTCTCTCAGTCGCAGTGAACGGGTGGCTAAGTATAATCGCTTATTACGCATCGAAGCAGAATTGGGCGATCGGGCGGTGTACGCGCCGAAAGTCGGTTTGGGTCCAAAATTCTTGGCCTAAAATTTGAAAAAAGTTTGCAGTGATCGAAAAAGGGTGTTATACTAAAGGTACTGATAACTGATAACTGGTCACTGACTATTGTGGTACTTCGCTGAAACCCTTTTCGGCGAAGTGTTTATTTTTGGCCTTTTTCTGCCCAAAGGTATGATTTTTGGATCAAAGGTGTTACACTAGGGGTACTGATAACTGATAACTGGTCACTGACTATTGTGGTACTTCGCTGGAACCTTTTTCAGCGAAGTATTTATTTAGGGTTTGCTGAATAATGGTAAAACCCTTTTAAAATAAAGCTTTTGACCTGTTAAAGTCCGATGTTCATGCTGCGAAAATAGGATTGGGACGTTCAAAAACCTTGCATTATCCTTCTTGTAGTAC
>NZ_JASJFB010000478.1:0-1102 GCF_030065455.1 Microcystis sp. M53602_WE12
CAATCCTGTCACGATTGAGGGAATTCTCGCTTGTTTATCTAAACTGTTGACTGTGCGGGAACAATTACAAAGAGAAGCTCACCGTCATCAACAACCCTTATTAGCAGAAAATATTCCTAGACTATGGATACTAACTCCTACGGCCAGTCAAAGAATTATAACTGCTTTTTCCGCTCTCAATAACCCAGATTGGGGAGAAGGAATTTATTTTTTACCTCCAGCATTAAATACATCCCTTATTGTCCTGCATCAATTACCCGAAACCCCTGAAACCCTTTGGTTAAGATTATTAGGCAGAGGAGGAACCAGAAGCAGAGCGATTGATGAATTAGAGGCCTTGTCTTCTAGTCATCCCTTTAAATCAGCTTCCTTAAAATTATTATACAATTTGAGTAGAAACTTGCAAGCCTTACCCAAAAGAACCCAGGAGGAGAGTAAATTTATTATGCGTTTAGCCCCTTTATACGAACAAGATAGAGAAAAAGCTATTCAACAAGGAGAAGCTATCGGACTTCAAAAAGGCAGAATCGAAGGCATTCAAGAAGGAGAAGCTATCGGACTTCAAAAAGGAGAAGCCAACCTAGTGCTACGCTTGCTTAACCGACGTTTTGGTGAACTGCCCCCGCATATTACTGAAACTATCCAAAAACTCTCAGTAGAAAAATTAGAAGACTTAGGAGAAGCATTGCTAGACTTTAAGAGTCAAGCTGACTTAATTAATTGGCTGAACTAATAAATAAGCTTTGAAGATGATAAAATAATCATCATCACTGATTTAATAACTTAGGTCTTGACTCGCTTTCTTTGGGATAAATTTAGTGAAAGACTACCTCGAAACCTTTCTCTCTTCTTCCGGTGACGTGAAAACTAGCCTTGATGTGACGGCAGAAACTCAAGAAATCGATGTGTATTTTCGACCGACTTCCCCAGAAATGCCGCCCGAATTAGGCCTATTGGGCAAATTAGCTCAAACCCCTTGTCTATTGGAACCCTATCGCAATCCTGTCACGATTGAGGGAATTCTCGCTTGTTTATCTAAACTGTTGACTGTGCGGGAACAATTACAAAGAGAAGCTCACCGTCATCAACAACCCTTATTAGC
>NZ_JASJFB010000341.1:0-2804 GCF_030065455.1 Microcystis sp. M53602_WE12
AGGGTGTGGGGTGTGGGGTGTAGGGTTTTACCGATTTTGAGGTAGTCAGTTACCTAATTTTCAGGGAAAAAGTCCAGGAATTTTACCCCCGATCACTTCAATGGTAGGCACTTTTTGAGGGAAAAAAAGTCTAAAAGCCTTATCCAACAAGGTTTTTAGATTTATTCAGCCAGCCCTAAGTAGTTAAAAATTAACACTACCTCAATTTTCTCAAAAAAATCGACCCGTCGCTAGGCGGGAGACAAAGGGCAAAAGAGCAAAAGAACAGAGGGTTAAACTCCTGGGGAGACACACGCAACCCGAATGATAAAGGTGGTGCGTTACGGCGGATTGTTAATTTGAGTTTTTTGACCGAATTGATAGCCGCAAACACGCACCCTAGACTCTACTAAAAGTGGGAGTTTTTCAACCCAAATTTTCTGGTAAAATGATTAGGGATAATTGGCCAAAACTGTATGGGGATTTAAGCCTGTGATCATCAAAGAGTTAGAAGAGCAACTTCTTGCCCTCAAACCTAGGGAAAAAGTGCAGGTAATCCAGTTACTCGCTCAAAGTCTTGGTGGTGATTGGCAGGGAATTGAGAAAACGCCTAAAGTTTGCGGTGGACAAGCCTGCATTGCCAATACAAGAATTCCAGTTTGGGTGTTAGTAGAAGCTCGTCTTCTTGGTTATAGTGATGCTGATTTATTAACAAGTTATCCAACTATTAAAGCTACGGATTTAGCTAATGCTTGGGTATATGCGGCGGCTCATGAAGATGAGATTGATTTACTCATTGAGCAGAATCAGGCAGTTTAGGGGATGATACTAAATCCGCTTATTAAAAACTGATTATTTATTCTCCGTTTTGCCTGTTGCCTGTTGCCTGTTGCCCCTCCTGATATGTAGCCTATACTCAACGGATTTAGTATTAGATTAAACTGCTTTCAAAAAGGCAAAAGCTGCCTGGGACGCACCCTAAGATATCTGAGGCCAGCAATGCTCTAAAGTTGATAATTTAATTGGGGACAATTTGCCGAAAAAGCTTTTACTTCGTCATCCCATTCTAACTTGAGCGGCGACTGGTATCCATTGTATCATTACCAATATCTTTCGGTCGTCCGCTCCAACGTTTTGCTAGACCGGGTTTTCGCAACAAGGTGACAACTTCTCTGCCACTTTCCGCTTGCTTCTTGCGTAGATCTGCAAAGATTGCATCCAAGTCATAGTTGAAGGACTTGGCATACTCTTCACGGATTCGGTGGATCTCTTCGACGATCTCATCATGAAACATAATCAACCTCCTAACAGTTGGTTGGGTGTACAAAGAATCGGTAACTCGTATCCAAAATCAATGCTGATCTCTGCCAATTTTCTCTGAATTTGAGCATTAGCAATATGCTTACAGTTCCACGTTAACAGATAATCCATACCGTGGACAGTTGCGGCGGCAATGTGGATCGCGTCAACTTTCGCTTTTGGAGGCAGATTACTGCGGGTTAAGAATTGTTTAGCCAAACCTTGTGCAGCTTCGTTCAATGCTAACAAGGGAAAATCACGCAAAATATCCAGCCTTTCGGAGGCGATCGCTGTATCTCCTTTAGTTACTTCCTCTAGGACAGCCTCGGAAGTGTACAGAATAAAGTCGTTTCGACGAAATTCCCACCATTCCCTCGTTATCTCAATATTAGCCGCCACAATAATATCTCTGCTGGGTCGAGCAGTTAGGTAGCCTAAGATACTGGTTTCAATATAGACGCTTTCGCTCACGGCAATAGGAGAAAATCTATCCAACGTCCATCATACCCTATTTAATCTTGGTTCCGAGGGTGTTGGGTAACAGTCGTCAACCCAACTACGGGCTGCTTTCAAAAAGGCAAAAGCTGCCTGGGACGCACCCTAGAAAATCTCAAAAAAAAATCGACCCGCCTTGTTTCAGTTATCAGTTATCAGTTATCAGTTAACAGTGGGGAAAACTGATAACTGTTAACTGTTAACTGTTAACTGATTAGGGGGGGACGCACACCACCCGAAAACCGTAGTCGAAGTTGAAGTAGAGGTAGAGGCGGCGGTAGTTGAAGTTGCGGTAAGCGGAACGGCAGAGATTTGGAAGGCCGTACCAAGAACCGCCCCGCAGTATTTGATAATCATTATCCTTTATCAGCCAAGCACTGCCGTCACTTGGCGCACTTTTATAGCTGTCATGCCAATTGTCTTCGCACCACTCCCAGACATTTCCGTGCATATCATAGAGTCCCCAAGCATTGGGCTTTTTCTGTCCAACCGGATGAGTTGTACCCCCAGAATTTCCTTCATACCAAGCGTAATCTCCTAACTGATTAGCATCATCACCGAAATAAAAGCGAGTGGTTGTCCCCGCACGACAAGCATATTCCCATTCCGCTTCTGTCGGTAGGCGATAGGTTTTCCCGGTTATTTGACTCAATTTCTGACAAAAGGCTTGAGCGTTGTCCGAACTACTTTCTACCGGATTTTGGGGATTGTTTGAAAAATGAGAGGGATTGTATCCCATTACCGCTTCATATTGTGCCTGAGTCACCGGATATTTCCCGATCGCAAAACTGTTTATTTTAACTGGGTGTTGAGGCTTTTCAAAATCCCTAGCATCGCGATCACTATCAGGAGAGCCCATGAGAAATTGACCTGCTGGTAAGCCTACCATTTCCAGTGTTATTCCCTTGGGTAGGTTTTCGGTAAAGTTTGTCAGTGGAGTTGGCACTACTTTAGGTAACGGTGTAGATGTCACAGTAGCGATAGGTAACTGTGTAGATGTCACATTGGGGACGCACACCACCCGAAAACCG
>NZ_JASJFB010000528.1:0-14291 GCF_030065455.1 Microcystis sp. M53602_WE12
AACAAACATTTTGCGTTATCGACCTACCACGCAAACTACTCTAGCATACTAAAATTAAATTGGCAACTATAGATTAGAGTTATTCTTAGTCGTGCTTCGCTGTTGTATGCTGGTCAGCTTTTCATCTCCGAGGTGAAACCGAGGGTTCCTTCAAGCCGACATTATAGGTAAAAACAGACGGTTCTTCGTTACTTGGTATAGTTCGATAGGGTGGCATAAATGGACTAAATTCTTATCTGGCAAAAGACTTAATTGATTAGTTCGCTCTAGATCAAAAACAATTAACAAAAATCGCTAAATGCCTTTCTATATAAGGATTTCATCTTTGGCAATCCTTTCCTTTGCATAAAAGAAACCGAAGAACCGTATTGAGGGTTTGCGGTAAAAAGCTTTTCTGTGGTGGCAGGGTGTGGGGGAGTGGAGCATTTGGCTGAAATTTCCCTAAACCCCGTAAATCCCTATCACCCTATCTCTCGACTCCTGAATACTGACTCCGCGAGAGATTAACTTGCTTGGGAGGAGACAAAACCTGATAACTCGCGAAAACGGATCTCATCGCGGTGGGGATCAGAGCGACTAACTTGTACTTGAAAGCGATCGCCTAAAGATACCGATCGCTCAAAACGATGGGGTAATTCTAACCCCAATTCCTCCAATAAAATCAAGCCTAAATTTTCCTCTTCCCGCAGCCAGCGTAAAACCAAAGCTTGCCAGACTTGATCTCCCTGTCGTCGCAAAAATTCCAAACTCCAATAACGATTAGTTTGTCGTTCCACCGAGGTGGCTTCTTGGGCCGAACTAGCGACACTATAGAGAATTTCCTGCATTCTATCCCGGGTAAAAGGCAGTTGATCGCCCCGGAGATGGGCTTTTAGTTGAAAATGGGTCAAAAGGTCAGTATAACGGCGAATTGGCGAAGTTACTTGGGAATAGGTATTCAATCCCAGACTAGCATGACGGTTAGGAATCGTCGTCATCTCACTGCGCGGCATACAGCGACGCAAGGCACAGGAACGCACAGGGCCGGCGGGTAGTAAAATTAACTCCTCATCGGGGGGTAATTCCGGTTGTGGTTGTCCGCGGAAAGGCACGGGTATCTCGTGTTCCTGACAGTAGCGACCGGCGATTTCTCCGGCTAAAATCATCATTTCCGCCACTAATTGCCGAGATGGAGAAACTTCCTGCAATTCTACGATAATTTCGTCGTTATCCTTCACCTTAATGGATGATTCTGGCATTTGGATGTTAATCGATCCCTGAGATTTGCGCCATGCGTGGCGTTGTTTTGCCCAACGGTTGAGAATCTTCACTTCCGGTTCATGCTGCAGATCCAGATGTAACATTTCGTCCACATCTTCGTAGGTGAGGCGATAGGTGGGTTTAATTGTACTAGGATGGATCCGATAATCGGCGATCGCCCCCGTTTCATCGAGGATTACCCCAAAACTCAAGGCAGGACAAAGTTTACCCTGTACCAAACTCATTGGACCGGCGGCCAACTCTAGGGGAAACATGGGAACCATTCCCGTGGGAAGATAGAGACTGGTACTGCGACGACGCGCTTCTAGGTCTAATTCATCATCGGGAAGCACTAAACGGCTAGGATCGGCAATATGAATCCAGAGACGATGACCACCATCCGCGAGAATTTCCACCGATAATCCGTCATCGATTTCCTCGGTACTTTCATCGTCGATGGTATAAATTTTTTGGTGGGTTAAATCGAGACGATTGTTGACATCCGCATCCGCAGGGGGATTGAGTAAATTAAGACGCGCCACATCAAGTACCTTTTTCGAGAATTGAACGGGGTAGGAACTGCGTCGCAGGAAAAGGTTTTCGTGACTACTCCACCATTTCAAATCGACTAACAATTCAAAAGCAGCCTCGGGGGTTTGGGAACGGCCCAGCAGCGAGAGTATGTCCATGGCTGCTGGATATTTTTGTTCGGGTTGGAGGATAAATTTTTCTAGAGATTCCAGACGAATTCGATCGCTTTCTGACCATTCTACCGTTTCACCGGCCAAGGCCTGCTGGAGACGTTGGAGAAATTGGCTTTTTTCCCGTTGACGCTGTTGTTCCACCTCTAGCTGGTGTTTGATTTCCTCTACCTGATTTTCCGAGCGGGCCTCGTAACCATCCCCTTTATTTTTAAAATAAACTTTATCATCACTCAAGAGACAATGGGCCGCATAGCAAAACTGCGGACTGCGATCGGAAAAGAGAATCTCGGCCATGGTTTCGGGAGTGACTAACTGATTTTCCCCGGCTAATAATTCCCAGGCCACTTCTAAACCACTAGGGTCTAGATAGGGTTGGACTTCCCGCAGAAAATTGCCAATCTCTTTATAGTTGGACGGACCTGCTTTGATAATGTAATCGAAGCGTTGGGGACGCAGTTTATGCGGGTTTCCCCCTTGATCGATGACGATCCAATCTTTTTTACCTTCTGGGCGATCGATCACCCCTAAGCGCCTTTCTCCTTGGACTCGAAATTCTACCAGCGTTCCCTTTTCCACTGCTTCCCCTTACTGCCTATCTATTTTGTCTATTTTCTATCATCCTCGATCGATTACTCGATCGGCAAGAGCAATCATCAATCCCCACCCACTAGATAGGTATAGCGTCGCAAACTGCGTTCATAATCCTGTAGGAGTAATTGGGATTCTTCCACAGTCATGCGATTTTCCTGCAAAGCTTGTTCACAACGAAGACGAATTCTTTCTAACAGGTCTTCCGCAGAATATTGTACATAACTTAATACTTCCGTGATCGTATCTCCTTTGACTAGATACTCGATATCGTATCCCTTGGGACTCATCTGAATATGTACCACGTTAGTATCGCCAAAAAGATTATGTAAATTGCCCATAATCTCTTGATAAGCACCCACCAAAAACATTCCTAGATAATAGGGTTCTGGAGAATGTTTACCGTTTTTGTACTCCAACGGATGCAATTCTAAAACTGATTTTACGTCCCCGCGCAAATCGATAAACTGGGCAATTTTCCCGTCACTATCACAGGTTAAATCGGCGAGAATCCCTCTTTGGGTAGGTTCTCGATCGAGACGATGGATCGGCATAATTGGAAATAGTTGATCGATCGCCCAACTATCGGGAACTGACTGAAAAACCGAGAGATTGGCATAATAAATTGAGGCCATAATTTGCTCTAAGTCTTCCAAGTCATCGGGAACATAATCCTGTTGTCGGGCCACTTGCAGAATTTTGTGACAACAAGCCCAGTACAATTGTTCGGCTCTAGCTCGTTCTTTGAGACTGAGATAACCGAAATTAAACAGACTAATCGCCTCCTCTTTGAACTGTCCCGCATCGTGATAAGCTTCCTGATAATTGCGCTCATCGATACCCGTATAGGTTTCCCAGAGATTACGGAGGATGAGGTGTTCTTTCCCATTGCAGGGATCGGGGGGATTTTGGGGAACCTCACTACTTCCCAAGATATCAAAGACTAACACCGATTGATGAGAAGCGAGCGCCCGGCCACTTTCACTGATGAGAATTGGGGGTGAAATCTGGGCATCTTCACAAGCTTCCTTGACCTCGGCCACGATATCATTGGCATAATTCTGCATATTGTAGTTTTTCGAGGCGTAGAAGTTAGTTTTTGAGCCATCGTAATCGACCCCTAAACCCCCTCCTACATCGAGATAGGTCATATTTGCCCCTAATTTCACTAATTCCACATAAATCTGACTAGCTTCGCGAATAGCATCCTTAATGACGCTAATAGCGGAGATTTGCGACCCGATATGATAGTGCAGCAGTTGCAGACAATCTAACATCCCCGCTTGTTCTAATTCCGTCACCACCGTTAAGATTTCCGGGACGGTTAAACCGAATTTTGCCCGGTCTCCGGTGGAACATCCCCAACGGCCCACCCCTTTTGTCCCCAGTTTCGCACGCACTCCCAAATGAGGGGCAATTCCTAACTGACGACTGACGCGCAGGGTTAAATATAATTCTTCCAATTGTTCGATGACAATCAAAGGCCGATGACCGAGACGAGTGGTCAAAAGAGCAGTTTCCAGGTATTCTTTGTCCTTATAGCCGTTACAAATTAGCAATGGTTGTGTTTTGTCATTTTTGCCGTTTAAGGCAGGTTCTAGGGTAGCTAAAGCAATCATTAGCTCAGGTTTTGAACCAGCCTCAAGCCCAAATTGATAGGGTTTACCAAAACGCACTAAAGACTCGACGATGTGACGGTGTTGATTGCACTTGATCGGATAGACACCGCGATAGACGTTGGGATAATTATAACGGGCGATCGCTCGGTTAAAACAGGCATTCAGGCGCTCGATCCGGTCTTCCAAAATATCACTAAACCGAATTAACAGGGGTAAACCGATATTTCGCCGCTTAATCGCCGAAACTAACTCGTATAAGTCCAAAGAACCGCCCCTTTCTCCCTGAGGCGAGACGGTAATATTTCCTGCGGCATTAATCGAGAAATAAGGTTCTCCCCAGCCTTGGATGCGATAGAGATTTTCGCTATCTTCGATCGACCAATGTTTAACGGGGGCAACTTTTTCGAGGTTGTTACCGTCAGAAGGGGTCAGATCGATTGGAGATAATTGCTTTTCTAGTTTCTTAAGTTGAGTTTTACCCGCCATTGTCTATCGATCGCTCCGTGTGAGACTCCGATCTTCTATCTTAAGTCAGACTTCCTGTCTGCGACCAAGATTCCGATCGTGATAGAATTTACTAGCCGTTAGGAGGCAGGATTCAGGAGTCGGTCGTCAGGAGACAGGAGATAGGAGATTATTTGTATTTTCTCCCCATCCCCCATCACCCTAGGGTTGATTCATAGTAGGGTTGATTCATGAATCAACCCTACCCATCACCCCGTTCCCCTGTTCCCTTCTCCCCAAAATTTTATAGTGAACCGCTTATGCAATTATTAGACTCAAAAGGACGTTTATTCGGTAAATTTAGCTTGCTTGATATCGGAGCGGCCTTAGTAATTTTATTGACAATTATCGGTATTTTTGTTGTACCGGGGACAAGTGGTAAAAGTACGATCGCTCAAGTTACCAAAGAACCCATAGAAGTGGATGTTATTGTCCGGGGTTTAAGTGTTCTCAATCCCAATGCTTTGATTAATCAATTCAATACCGAGAAGAAAACTAATATTGTTATTCGTAATCAACCGGCTGGTCAAGTGGATATAAAAAATGTTAAACCTTTATCGAGAAATGTCTTAGTTCCGCAGCCGGATGGTAGTGTAAAAGTCCTACCCGATCCCCGCACGGAAAACTATTCTCAAGATATGATTATGACTCTCAGTGGTCAAGCGGAAGTTACTGATACTGGTGCGGTTGTTGGCGGTCAAAAGGTGAAAATTGGCACTTTAATCGAGTTAGAAGGAGATAATTATAATTTCAACACCAGTGTTATCGATGTCCGTTTACCAAAAAGGTCTTAGTTAGTAAACAGTGAGCAGTAAACAGTGGGGAATTATGAATTATGAATTATTAATTATGAACTAGGGAGCAGGGAGAATATAGCGTTTCTCACGCCTGTGTGGCACAGTTAAACCTTTGCTGATTAAGCTTTTCACCATCGACAATGTACCTCTTGCCAACAGGAAACGCTATAAATAAAACCAATCTCCTGACTCCTGACGACCGACTCCTGAATCCTGACGACCGACTCCTGAATCCTGACGACCGACTCCTGACGGCTAAAAAACTGATAAGAGGATTAACTGCTATTTATACACCGCCTTTAGCTCGTTTGATCGAGCAGTTACAAAAATTACCCGGGGTGGGACCCAAAAGCGCTCAACGTCTGGCCCTCTATATTCTCAAACGACCGGAACAAGATGCGATCGAATTGGCCCAGGCGATCGTGGCAGCCAAAAAACAAGTAGGATTATGTCAGGTTTGTTTTCATCTTTCGGCCGAACCGATCTGCGAAATTTGCCGCAATCCTAACCGGGAAACGGGGACTATCTGTGTGGTAGCTGACTCCAGAGATGTGATTGCTTTGGAGAAAACTAGGGAATATTCGGGCAAATATCACGTTTTGGGCGGTGTTATCTCGCCTATGGATGGGATTGGACCGGATCAATTAAATATACAGTCTTTAGTCACCAGAGTCAGCCAGAAAAAAATTCAGGAAGTTATCTTAGCTATCAGTCCCAGTGTCGAGGGAGAAACCACGACTTTGTATATCGGGGGTTTACTGAAACCCTTCACTAAAGTTACCCGTATCGCTTTTGGGTTGCCCATGGGCGGCGATCTGGAATACGCTGATGAAGTAACCTTAGCGAGAGCTTTAGAAGGTCGTCGGGAATTGTAAAATCTCGCCAAGGTTGGGATTAAGTAGGGTTTGCTGAATAAATGTGAAATGTAGGCAAGGTAAGGGTTTTGTGGCTTTTCTCGTGAAACAGGTGCAAGATTTTGAAAGAATCGTGCTTCAACACCTTGCGTCTTCATCGGCCCGTGTCCTGTAGGGGCGAAGCATTCGGGCAATAACCTATCGGTGAAACCGTAGATTTTCTATCCGAATGCTTCGCCCGTACTTTTTCAGCAAACCCTAAGTGGGTGGGTGGAATTAAATATAAAATGAACGTAGGTTGGGTTGAAGCATGAAACCCAACGCCCGCATGGGTTACGCTACCGCTAACCCATCCTACAAATAATTGTGCCTACCTACTTAATTAGCAGCCCCAATCAAAATAAAGGGCGACCAAAAATAAGGATGGCTTTTAATTTGACTCAGTTTGGCCTGTCGCATGGCTTCACTTTTAGTCATGCCATTCTTGAGATTTTGATAAAATTGGGTCATAATTTCGTCACTGGTATTATCTTCAGCATTCCAAAGACTGGCTATTACTGATTTAGCACCGGCTCTTTCTAGGACGTAAGCAAGTCCTGAAATTTCCTGGCCGTCTGCGTTGGCTTCCTTGGCGGTTTGACAGGCACTCAGGGTGATTAATTCGGTATTTTTTAAGCCTAATAATGCGGCATCAGCGATGTTATATTGCTCTTTATTGGCGAAAAGAATAGTATTAGCTTGCATATCCAAATTAGGACAGCCAGCGAGGTCAAAACAGCCGTGAGTTCCTAAGTGTAAAATCGAGAAGCGAAAGGCTTGTTTTTTGAATATATCTAGAGTTGCGTTTGTACCGAGATATTTTTCACTTCCCGGAAAGATTTTGCTGATACTTTCTGCTTCTATTTCTGTGCCTTTAAGATCAACTTTTTCTTTTTTCTCCGTGTCAAATAGAAAAGGTTTGGGATTAGCTAGAGCTAAGGCTTTGAGAGTGGAGCGATCTGTTTTCGTTTTTTGAGTAGCAAGAGAAGAGGTCGAGATACGAGTTAAATAATAAATCGGATATTTTTTTAGGAGAACTTGGTCATTTTTCTTATCGTAGAGAGTTTCAAAGGGAATATAGCGCAGTTGTCCGGTAGCGATAATAGCGATATTTTTCGGGGAACTGGTGGCGATTTGGGACTCAATGGGACGGATTAAAATCTCGTATAATTTACTACCGGTAACGAGGTAGTCGGCATTTTTATAGTCGGCTAATTGGGTACGGTATTGACTGACAAGTTGATTAAAATCATCGCGTTTTGCATCACTTTGAATAACGATTAATTTTTCTCTAGTAACGAGAAATAGAGCGACTTTATCGCGGAGGGGAACGGGTTGAATAACGAGGGTATCAGGAGCGATATTTTTCTGGAGTTGGGCGATGTCGGTGGGTTTAGTTTCAAAAAGTTCAGCAATTTCAGGATATTTATCTCCGATAGTTTCCGCATTTTTATACACTTTCTCCTCCAATTGTCGGATCTGTTGTGCCAGTTCTTGGGAGTATTTATCCTGTAGTTGTCGGCGCATTCCTTCGAGTTGTTGATTGTCGGTGTTCCAGTTATCAAGTGCTTTTTGTGCATCGGGATCAGCAACTTTCGCATTAATCAGGCGATTGTAATCGGCGAGATCGGCAGTAGTGGCGAGGTTGCTCCATTCAAATGCTTTTTCGGGTTGATTTTGCTGGATGAGGAGGTCAATGAGGTGAGGAAACGTTTCTAAGACATAAACATTACCTCCCCAATGCTTTTCACGGTATTTACGAGGTACGTCACGACGTGACTCAATAATAAGATTAGCACTTTGCTCTAAATAGCTTAAGGCTTCGCTCGGACGATTTAGCATCTTGTAAGCTATACCAATTTTGCTCAGAACCATCTCCTTATTGCCTTTATATTCTTGTCCATAAGTTTTAATAAATTCTGATAACGCCGATAGATAGTAAGTAAGTGCTTGTTCATTATTTCCTTCCTTCATATACAAATCACCAACTTCCAAATTACCTCTAACTCTTGTAACTTCGGCGAATCTAACCGGTAAAGAAAACATTTGATTATAACAATCTAGTGCCTTCTGCTTTTCATCAAACTTGACGTATACCTGACAGAGAGCCTGAAGTGAATTGCCTTTAATGAATAGAATATATTCGGATTTTGTGAATTCCGACAGAGTTTTATCCATAGCCAATTGATCAAGAATAAGAATACCCTTCTGCAAGTAACTAATCGAATTCTTTTTATCATCTAATTCAGCGTAAGTACGGCCAATCTTAACGAGATATGCTGATTCTGTTACACGATTTACTAGAGGCTGATATTGAGATTGATGTATAGTTAGTGCTTGTTGGTAAAAATTAAGACATTCTAATGTATTTCCATAAGATTCAATAGGCTTTTGGTACTGTCCAAGAGAGTAGTAAGCATTTCCTACTGAATATATACAAATATCTCCTAATGTGGAAAAGATAAATTCTTGTTTTGGTTTATCTCCTAATTTTTGATAACCAATGAGTGCTTTTTTTAGGTTTTCACTAGCCGATTTAATTCTGCTCTTTTCATTGATTGAAAGTGGCCTTATTAATTCTGCTGGTTCCGAATACCATGCTGTTAGAGCTTCATTAAATATTCGGTCAGTTTCTCTACGGAGATCGAATTGGTCGGTAAAGGTTCGAGCGATTGCTGCCGGGATAAAGGCGTATTCTCTCCCCCTATCAATTCGTTGAGATGCGGTTCCTATCGCCGTATACAGTGATTCTGATTGTCTAAAATAGTCAATAGCCTTTTGGTACTGTCCAAGAGAGTAGTAAGCATTTCCTAAATTAAATAGTATTATTGTTTTTAAATTAATGGGTCTTATGTTTATAAAGTCATCGAATAAGCCATCACCATTAGAATCGTATTTATTCAAGATTGCTAAAGACTGTTCAAGGTACTCGATCGCCTTCTGGTACTGTCCGAGGGAGTAGTAAGAAAGTCCTAAGCCACCTAAAGAATTAGCTTCCCCAGCGCGATCGCCGACATTCTTCATGATAGCTAAAGACTGTTGATAAAACTCGATCCCTTTTTGGTAGTTTCCGAGGAAGTTATAAGTGTTCCCTAACACAAATAGTATTATGCCTTCTTCTTTTCGATAACCGTTTTCTCTCGTCAAAGCTAAATACTTTCGATAAGACTCGATGTCTCGATAGCCTATTTCCTGGATAATAGCTAAAGACTGTTGCTGATAGTCAGTTGCTTTTTTATACTGTCCGAGGGATTGGTAAGCAGCTCCTAAATTCCCCAAAGAAATGGCTTCTCCTTCGCGATCACGAATCTCCCTCGCAATAGCTAAAGACTGTTGATAAAAATCGATCGCCTTTTGGTACTGTCCGAGAGACTCGAAAATGATTCCTAAGTTGCCTAAGTCAATGGATTCCCGTTCGCGACTATGGATCATTCTATTGGTAGCTAAAGACTCCTGAAGAGATTCAATCGCCTGTTGAATCCGTTGCTGCAAAAGCTGATCGGCTTCTGCTTTCCTCCCATCCGTATTTTGCGCTATTACCGCAGGGACGAGAGAGGAGAGTTTCCCGTTAACAACTGGTAGGGTGACGGTAGCCACTAGGGAAAGGGTAAGTAATGCGTAAAATTTGGGATTCATAGTTATTTCCGCTATCAGTTATTAGTTAATCTACCTCATCATGAGTTCCAATGTTAATCAAAACTATCCTATCTGTTTTAGTTTTTTCGTCTCGTTCTAAATAGAAAATGATGCGGCAATCATAACTACTTCCCATCTACAAAAGGGTGATTCTTGACAATCCCATAAGCGTAGGCTGCTGCCAAAGAAGCCATGTCAGGAGGCGACTCAGAATAAGCCAGAAAATTTTGCGGTCGGGAAAGTGCGCTTTCTAGCAACCCCTCATCTCGAATACCCTCTAATCCACCATGCTCGGCTATTTGGCGGTGATGAATCGCGAGAGCTACCCCATCAGCTATCCAGATTAGCTGGTTCATGAGCCTAAGTTGCCAGCTTTCTCAAAACATTCCAGTCTTCGCGCATCACTTCCTCCGCCACTTCCATTTGCTGGACAAATTCGGGGTCGTAGGGTGTAAGCTCAAAGCCATTCGGCGTTTCCAAGACGTAGAGCATATCGCCTTTACTAAGGCGCAGCTTCTCCACCAACTCTTTCGGGAAAATCACCCCCATAGAGTTCCCTACCGTTGTGACTTTTAACTTAATCATCGTTTTTTGACTGAGTAAATATGTCAATTATAGCACCTCCCATATTTCCTGAATTTCTCACATCACTTAACAATTTAGTATTAACTTTCCGAACCATTGTCTAATCTCTTGTTTTTCACTCTCTTCCAACGGAAAATCAATATTTTTGAATCGTTCGGCCGTTCTCTGTTTGACTCCTAAAATCTCAATCCCTACAATCCTATCCGTCTCATCGTAATCATAGATAATCCCCAGCGCTACTTCCTCAGAATCAATAACCTTTCCCTCAAAACGACGAATATAAGCGGCATTAGCGGCTCGATCATAGTTTATTTTCATAGTTTCCCCTTTAATCGGCGTTCAAAATGGACAGTTACCAAAAGATTATAATTACTAAGTAGGTAGGCGTTAAAAATTATCAGAAACCCCCCTTATCAAGGGGAGCATGGGGGATCGCCACCCCCCTTATCAAGGGGAGCAGGGGGGATCAAACCCCCCTTATCAAGGGGGGCAGGGGGGATCGGCACCCCCCTTATCAAGGGGGGCAGGGGGGATCGAACCTAAAATCCATTTTCAATTTAATTTCACCCACCTACTTACCCATGAAAAATAGACAAGAATACCTCAACGCCCTAGTCAACTTTGACCAACCCCTATCAACTATCCTCCCTATCCTAAAAACCTTTCCTTGGGACAGTAGCGAAGCAATTATCACCCTAAAAAAAGAGCATCTGATCGATATTCTCGATCGCTATCTTAATAACGCTCTATCTGCCACCGACTTAGAAAACTGGGCCGATGCCATCGAATGCAGAGAAGATATCGCCTATGAAACAGATGAGGAATATCTCATCAATGACATCATCTTTGACCTCGCTAATCCGACATTAAACGATCCACTATCACCAAAAATAATCGAACAATACATCAGCCAACTTTCCCATTTAAAGTCTTCCTTAATTGCCTAAAAAATAGGCTTCTTCTTTGTGAATTTTAACGGGGGTTTACTTGAATCTCAATTTTGTCCGAGGGGTTGAATTTAATTTCCTCAACAACGTAGGAACTCTTACTCGCCACCCCTTCGATCCCTCTTATTTCTAGAGGATCTAGCGAGGTTATAGTTACTTCCGCTTTTCCTTCATTAACATCAACAATTTTGAAATTCTGTAAAGGTTCCTGCCAGCGTTTTCTATTCTCTTTTGGATTGCTTGATCCCCCTTCCCCACGAATAACAAGCTCTCCGCTTTTGATAATAACCTTGCCTTGAAACTCTATCTGTTTGATCTCTTTCATCGCCACTTCTTTTGTTTTTGATTCTCTCCCTAAAGCGATCGTTTTTGCTTGGGAATCGAACTTGATTAATCTCCCAGATAGAGAAGTGCCATTTTTTAAAGATACATTTGTATCATCTGGTATGAATACGGGAATTTTCTTGACGGGAGATCGATCGCCGGTGGCTGGTAGATGATAGCCAGCAAGGGAGGCGATAAAAACTAGGCTAGTTGCGGTTATTATTGGGTAGAGTTTTTTCATCTTTACCTTGCCTGAATGATCAGGATTTAGTTGGTTCTGTTTTCAATCTTGGATGTGGTGGGTTAGGAGTAACAGTAACCCAACCTAGGGTTTTTTCTAGAGGGTTTTTTCCATATTTTAGCGTCGGGATTGTCAAAGGGGAAGCGTTTTATCTTCTCTTTATGTTAAAACTTATGAAGGTACTCCTTTATGCGGTAAGCGATAGAAATATGACTCTACAAGAGCTAATGCGGTGGGTGGAAAAATTATCCTCGATCGAGAAACGGCAACTGATCGAAAAAATTACCGCAGAAATGGCATCGGAATCGGCAGAAATTAATCAACCCCGTCCCTCTTTATGGGGTATATGCGCCGATTTAGGACAGGCTCCCTCGGCTGAAGATATCGATAAAACCCGACGAGAAGCGTGGGGAGATTTTACGGCAGAGGATATTTAAGTGTTAAAAGCAAGTTTTAAGTAGGTAGGCGTTAAAAATTATCATACACCCCCCTTATCAAGGGCGCAGGGGGGATCGGCACCCCCCTTATCAAGGGGGGACTAAGGGGGGATCGAACCTATTCCCCGAATATAATTGGATGCGGTGGGTTAGCGATATTCGTAACCCAACCTGCGGTTTTTGTCAATATATTTTTACTTTCCGAAACCTTTGTTCGGGCGGTTTTGTTTGGCAATACGGAGGGCTTTTCCGGTTTTACCATCCTGTAGTGCGATCCGCATCGATCGCTTTTTCTGGTAGGATTGAATATCCGCCGCTAACGGATGAGAGTTATCGATGCGTAGATGGGTTAAAGAACAGACAAGACTCGTTTGTTTTCCCGATTCGTTTTTTAGGGAACAAATAATTCCCCCCTCGTCTCCCATGTAGAAAATTTTATCGATCGAAAACTGGTGATCGGGTTTGTATCGCTCGCCTTTTGTTTCAGCTAGTTTTAACGTTTCGGGAGTTGCACGCACAGGGATTGGTAAACTCGCTTCCATTTTCTCAATTAAAAAACGAACTTGTCGGGGATCGTCGATGGACATGGTTATTCTCCTTGATAAAATACAAAGAACTGGCGATAGAACCCGATCGATCGAGTAGGATAGCGATCGAAAACGCCAATCAGGGACATTTTGCCGTGAGCGCTCCGAATTCTCCCCCTCCCGGAACACAGATACTAGGAACCTTCGCCAGTCTTCTCGGTTTGCTGGGGATTTTTCTCTATTTTACGGGATGGATCTATCGGTGGGCCTATTTCGGCTGGTTTAGCCTTGAGATTAACCGTCTGGACTTGCCCTTGCGTTCCTTCCTTTTCGTGCCGATACAGGTCTTCTGTGGCGATTTCGGGGCGTTTCTGCGAACGTTTCTGGCACTGGTTGCCGTTGCCTTTGCGATTCAATTTACCCTCTGGATTTTGTCTCCCCTGCCATCCTATTCAATTGTCAGTCAATTTAAACGGAAATTTCATCAAAAATT
Source organism: Microcystis sp. M53602_WE12 (assembly GCF_030065455.1). NCBI lineage: Bacteria > Bacillati > Cyanobacteriota > Cyanophyceae > Chroococcales > Microcystaceae > Microcystis > Microcystis sp. M53602_WE12. The sequence goes on from NZ_JASJFB010000528.1 coordinate 13,535, forward strand.
TCACCCTCTAGGTTTATTAGTCCGGGGAATTCCCGAATCTCTCCGAAAAGATTTGATCGCTGTTATTTGGCTATTAATTATTCTTTTTTGGTTAGCTCGAATTCAGGGATCGAGCGATGCCCGTCGCGATGCAATTAATGATACTTCTACCTTACCGGTTATCACTTTAGTTTTACCGGAAAAACAGATAGCGATCGGTCGCAATCCTGATGATGTTTTTACCGATCCTTCTCTCAAAGGTTATCGAATTATCGGTGAGACCAAATTACTCGAAGAGCTGCGGGGAAAAGAAACGAATGATAGTAAAGTTAATCCCCCGCGAGTTTGGCGGTTATTAATTCAAAATAATAATTAGACTTATGTTTTTCGCGGGTTATCCCCCCAGTCGGCAGAAAATGAACGTCCGGCGATTCTAGCCATTCGCGAGGATAAGGAGGGACAATTGTTGATTCTCGCACCGGATGTCCCATAATCCCGATGAGAGTCAATCGGGGAAATTATCAAAAGCGATCGTTAATAAAAAAAGTCTAAAAGTCGCACCCCACAAGGTTTTCGGCGTTGTCAGATCAGAAGAGGAAAGATGCAATGCTCTGGTGCTGATTCGGAGCATCTTTCCATTTGACAACGCCGATTGTAGGGCTAATTCATGAATTAGCCCTACGCCGATTGTAGGGCTAATTCCACTGCTAAATCGAGCGACTCTTGTTCCCCACTTAAGCCCAACTATCGGCACTATTCGTTCATTAAACACTAATTG
>NZ_JASJFB010000473.1:0-9757 GCF_030065455.1 Microcystis sp. M53602_WE12
CACCACCTTTTAGACTTTATGCTCGATGAGGCCATCCCTGTTACTCGCGTTAATTCTTCTTGATTTTGGATGGGGAGCTACAGGGCAAAAGCGTTTTGTATTCTGTATTCCTTGCTACATTCTGAATTTGGAATTGCTGGGGTCGCTCATATCTAGTTACGCATCTTGTCCACAAAATGTTACATTAAGGGTTAAACCTTGATTATTAGCTGGTACTTAAAGACCAAAATTAGCAGTAAATGGTCATATATTGCCAAATTACCCAATAAAATTGTCTACTATGAGTGCAGAACCAAATACCTCAGTAATTTTCGACGAAAACCAAGAATCCTTTCCTAATTCCCCCGAATCCCTGACCACCGAATCGGAAGCCAGTGTCACCGATGAAGCCAAAACTGTGACGGATCAGGCCGCCTCTAGCGAGGAATTTTCCTTTCTAGGCGGAATGACTATCGATACTCTACAAGAGGAAATTGATACTCTCAAACAGCAGTTAGAGGAACAAACCCAACAGGTTGATGCCTACAAGAAACGCTATATCACTCTAGCAGCCGAGTTCGACAATTTTCGCAAACGCACAGCCAAGGAAAAAGAGGAACTGGAAACAAAAATCAAGGGCAAAACCCTGATGGAAATTCTTGGCGTGGTGGATAATTTTGAGCGCGCCCGTACTCAAATTAAACCGGCTAATGATGGCGAGATGGGTATTCACAAGAGTTACCAAGGGGTCTATAAAATCTTAGTAGAGAGTCTCAAGCGTTTAGGCGTTTCCCCCATGCGTCCGGAAGGTCAACCCTTTGATCCCACCTACCACGAAGCGATGATGCGGGAGTACACCGATGAACATCCCGAAGGCACGGTGGTCGAGCAGCTAGTGCGAGGATACACTCTCGGAGAAGATGTTTTGCGTCATGCTTTGGTAAAAGTGGCCGCCCCCAAAGAGACAGATCCTAACGCTGCTCAGTCAGAAGCGACTGCCATCCCATCCCAGGAATCAGTCTAAAATCCCGATGGGGATTAAAGCAGTTTGAGGGTTAGGTATTAGCTGGTAGGGTATGTATTCCCTCCCTATCCCCTATTCCCACTGAAAGACTTTTTCTCTCTTGACCTAAAGTTTGCTGAAAAAGTTTTTCGTGGGGGCAGGGTGTGGGTTGTAGGATTTTACCCATAAGAGCCAAAGATATTATCCCACAAGGTTTTTAGATTTATTCAGCAGGCCCTATTGATCTTTTAATTAAAAACGCTTCTATACCCAAGGCTTTTGCTCCTTGGTAATCCTCTTTTTTACTATCGCCAATATGCCAAGCTTGTGCGGGGGAACAATCATGTTTTTGCAGGGCGATTTGAAAAATTTCAGCATCGGGTTTAGCTGCTCCTGTCTGGGAAGAAATCGTGATCGATCGAAAAAAATATTCTAAGCCTAATTCGGCCAAAACTTGGTAGATACGACTATCAAAATTAGAAATAATGCCCAACTCGATCCCCTGAATCTGCCAGAGTCTTAAAGCGGGAATGACATCCTCGTACAGCACCCAAGGCTCGGCCGTGGCAAAATGACGGTAAAGTTCGCCAAAAAAAGCCTCAAAATCGGGAAATCGTTCCAGATAACCTAAATTATTAAAAACCGCCCCAGTCAGCGATCGCCACCAGCGATACTCTAACTCGGGAATTTGTGCCGGTTCAACCTCAGGAAAAGCTAAGGGGGGAGCAGTGGGGAAAATAGCCGAGAAAGACTGTTCTATAGGCTCGGCCGCCACCTCTACCCCAAAATCCGCCGCTATTTGACTATAAATTGCTCCGACACTGCCTTTTACCCCAAAAATGGTCCCCACAGCATCGAGAAAAATAACTTGCGGTTTCTCCATGAGAGTTTTGTCTTTAACGGTCTAACTGAGGTTTTTAGGGTCGGTCCTTTAGCTGGTCTAACACACCTAACAATTGCTCATTTTAAAGGATTATGGCGAAAATTCTCGGATCACTTGCCAAACCCTTAATACCTCTGCCACTGTCCATGCTTGGGCAAAAGCGCCCCTAGGGGTAAAAGGGGCATTACCATCGAAAATTTCGCTTAAATTACCGATACAGCTATCCCGAAGATGGTCGATCATCGGTGTTAAAAAACTCTCAGCTAGGATGGGATCGCGATAGACTTTCAGATGGGCCTCGATAAATGCCCCTAATAACCATCCCCAGACTGTCCCCTGATGGTAGGCACTATCTCTTTTTAAGCGATCGCCACTGTAAACGCCAAGGTAATCAGGATGATCGGCATCTAGCGATCGCAAACCGCGAGAAGTCAACAATTTTAAAGCACAAATATCGACAATAGCCCTTTTCTGTGAGGAATTTAATAACTCCTCCACCGACAAAGACACGGCAAAAAGTTGATTCGGTCGTAAACTGGCATCATTACCCTTGTCCGTATCCAAAACATCGTAACAATACCCCAGAGAATCATCCCAGAAGCGAGAGAACCCTTTTAGGGTCATTTTTCTCATTTTTTCGTAATCAGTGGCATCCATGCCCAAATAATGGGCAAATTGAACCATTATTTTGAGGGCATTGAACCAAAGGGCATTAATTTCTACGGGTTTGCCGATGCGGGGAGTAATCACCAGATCATCAACTTTGGCATCCATCCAAGTCAATTGTACTCCCGCTTCGCCGGCATAGATCAAACCATCGTCATCTAGGTGAATATTGTAGCGAGTACCGCGACGAAACCAAGCGATCACTTCCGTTAAAGCGGGATAAATAGTTCTGAGAAACTCAAAATCTTGGCTTTGGTTAAAATAGGAACGAATGGCTTCAAAATACCAAAGAATAGCATCGACAGCGTTATATTCGGGCATTTCTCCCCCATCGGGCAGTAAATTCGGCAATAAACCCTGGTCTAGATAACGGGAAAAAGTTAGTAAAATCTGACGCGCGATCGCAGATCTGCCTGTAGTCAAAGTTAATCCTCTTAGGGAGATCATCGTATCGCGACCCCAATCACCAAACCAAGGATAACCCGCGATTATCGTTTTGCCCTCCGGTTGATCCCGGAGAGGACGACTAACGATAAACTGGTCGGCAGCGAGGGTAAGTTGTTGAATCCATTCGGGCTGCTGGGGATTAATCAGACTATTTTCGTAGCGATAGCGAGACTCTAGAGAAGATTGACCGTCTAAATTCGGATCGGGACGGGTACTAGCGGCAATTGTCACCGATTCTCCCACTTTAAGAGTAGCCGAAAAACTAGCCCCATGGAGATGATTTTCTCGATCGATTAAACCACGATAACGTTCCACGGCCAAATCAAAGCGATAATACCAGATATGAGCGGGAAAAACCTCTCCCTGACTGATTAATAGATAAAAAGGTACAGCATTGTCATAGGCAATCACTCTGACTCCTTTTTCTAGGGGACTAATAGCCATTTGCCAGTTAAAACCCTGGGTATTGCCGTGAAAATCACGATAATTGACAAAAGCAGTCAGATTGAGAGTTAGGGGAGAATTGCCACGACGGTAGGTATAGTGAGTATAGGTGGTATTTTCTCCCTGTTCCATCCAGATACGCTTTTCTAGTAAGGCATCCCCGCAGATAAAAGTCCAGACGGGAATTGTGCCTTCCAGATGAAAACTTTCGATATTAATATAGCCTTGCGGTTCGATCGTAGCACCTAACCAGCGATTGCTGGCCAGATGATAAATTTTCTGGTTATATTGTATCGATTCATCGATTTTAGTCACAAGAAGCGTTCTTTGTGTCGGTGGAGCCAAAGCAGCGATCAAGAGACCATGATAACAGCGAGTTAGCAATCCGGCCACAGTTCCCGCGGCAAAACCACCAATACCATTAGTGACTAACCATTCGCGCTTTTCAGCCACCGGGAGATAATTGCAGATATCTCGACCAAAACGGAGCTTGACCATGGGCTTCCCAATTCCTAGTAATTTTGTTATAATCAAAAATTGTGTCTTTATATCTATAGACTAACTCTATCTTAAGGAGAAAAATCAGCAGTGAGTAAACGTACTTTAGAAGGAACCACGCGCAAACAGAAGCGCACTTCTGGATTTAGAGCGAGAATGCGTAGCGTCAACGGACGCAAAGTAATTAAAGCTCGTCGGAAAAGAGGGCGCTATCGTTTAAGTGTTTAGGTTATTCTGGGAACCGACTAATTTTCGTGGGACTACCCCAAATTCATCGCTTAAAACATCGACAGGATTTTCAAGCTGTCTATGGAACAGGGAAGCGTTATCACGGTTCCCACTTAACCTTAATTAGTTTAGAGGATTCTTGCCCAGATGCCCCCGGCCCCAGTCGTTTTGGTATCTCGATTAGCAAGAAAGTTAGTAAAAAAGCGGTGGTTCGTAATCGACTAAAAAGGCAAATACGAGCGGTAATTCGGCAGTTATTGCCAGAAATAGCAGCAGGATGGCGAGGGATAATCATTATCCGTCCAGGGGCGATCGAGTGCAATTATGAACATTTTTTGCGAGAATTAAAGCAGTTGTTAGTGAAGGCGAATATAATTCATGGGCATTAAAGAAGAAACTTTTTATGAAGGCGGTCCGCACATCGGCGACCTAATCATCAATATCCTGCTAGGATTTACGGTGATTTGTTTACCTTTGACCGTTGGGGCAGTGGTACGGGCAATCTGGTTAAGATATAAGATAACCGATCGGCGGATTTCGATCACTGGGGGTTGGATGGGACGCGATCGCACAGATATTATCTATTCAGAAGTGGCAAAAGTGGCAAAAATGCCGAGAGGAATTGGTGTTTGGGGGGATATTGTCGTAACTCTCAAGGATAGAAGTCGTTTAGAAATGCGCGCGATGCCGAAATTCCGGGAAATTCATGACTACATTGCCGAAAGAGTCGCCGATAAAACCGGTCGTCCCCTAGAATCGATCATCAGTCAATAAAACAAAATAATCGATCGCCTCGATTCGATAAATTAGATTTGTTACAGTGCCACCCCATTAAACGAGAAGACATAGATTAAACCCATGGATTTTGGAGTCGGATTTATTTCCACAAATATCATGTTGCCAATCCTAGATTTTTTCTTTCGGATTGTGCATAGTTACGGTTTCGCCATCATTGCTTTAACGCTGGTGGTGAGATTTGCCGTCTTTCCCCTCAGTGCCGGCCAGATTCGCAATATGAGAAAAATGCGAATCACTCAACCCTTGATGAAGGAAAGACAGGCAGAAATTCAACAACGCTACAAAAATGACCCGCAAAAACAACAGGAGGAAATGGGCAAATTAATGCAGGAGTTGGGCAATCCCCTGGCCGGTTGTTTACCCCTGCTATTACAAATGCCGATTCTTTTGGCTTTATTTGCGACGCTGCGGGGTTCCCCCTTCTCGGATATTAACTATACCGTCGATTTACAGGTGCTGCCGGCTGAACAAATCGCCCTCGTGCAGCGCCAACCCTATGGCACCAAACCCCAAAACGTCTATATTGACGAGTCTCTCCACTATCCCATCACCGCTTTTTTACCCCAAGGCAATAAAATCGCTCCGGGAGAACAGGTAAAAATCGACCTGCAAAACGACCAGGGCAAGTCTTTAAGCCAATTAGCCACGGAAGCACCGGAAAATAACCTAAAACCCACCTACGAGGTGGTTAAAGGTCAAGAACTGGTGCAAGTTAATGAAGACGGTTCCATCGTCGCTTTAGCCCCCGGAGATGCCAGTATTAAAGTTATCGTGCCGGGGATTGCCGCTAATACGGGTTTTCTCTTTATTGAGGCCCTGGGAAGAATTGGGGCAACCGGTGCCAATGGTGAAATTCACTGGGATATTTTGGCGATGGTGATCGCTTTCGGTATTAGTATCTATGTTAACCAAGAGTTATCCGGTGCCGGCGCTCCTTCGGGGGGGGCAGCCCAACAACAGCAAACGGTGAATAAAATCACCCCGATAATTTTTAGTATGATGTTCCTGTTTTTCCCCTTACCAGCGGGGGTATTGATGTATATCTTAACCGCGAACATCTTCCAAACTATTCAAACGGTGATTTTGATGCGGGAACCGTTACCGGAAAACCTGCAAAAATTGGTAGCGGAACAGGAAAAAACGGAAAAATCCCGCGATGCTCTCCCCTTTGAAAAACGTTCTAGCAAGAAAAAGGAAAAAACATCGTAATGAGTATATGGGAGCAAAATAGCGAGAAAGCTAAACAATGGCTGGAAAAACTGCTAAAGTTGATAGCCATGCCCGCAGATGTCCAGATTGGTGTGCAGGAATTGGGAACTGGACCTTCCTCCTGTTGGTTAATTATTGATAGCAGTCAATTGAGTCCCCAACAAGTGGAACTTCTCCTCGCTAACAAGGGTGAGGGACTGGATGCGATTCAATCCCTAGCTAATACGATTCTGAATATTGGTGTCGAGGCGGCAGAACATCAGTTCTATATTGTCGAAATCAATGGCTATCGTCAACAAAGACAGGCAGAACTTTTCGACTGGGTGAATCAAGCGGCGACGCAAGTGCGGCAAACAGGGCAGGAAATAGAATTAAAAGCCCTATCTTCGGCGGAACGTCGCCAAATCCATGCCTTTTTTCAGGAAGAAAACGATTTAACCACGGAAAGTCGCGGCGTGGAACCCGATCGCCGATTAGTAATTCGTTTAAAATAAGATCAAAGGGTGGGGTAAAACCTGCCCTCTTTTTTATTTTAGCCAGATATCTCCTGTCTGGAGTTTCTTCACCTAACGGAAGATTTTTGATTGTTGCAGGAGAGTTAAGTAGGGAGGCACAATTATTTGTAGGATGGGTTAGCGGTAGCGTAAACTATGCGCGCGTTGGGTTTCATGCTTCAACCCAACCTACGTTCATCTTATATTTAATTCCACCCACCCACTTAATAACTTAACTTCAGAGCATTTACAGGTACATCATCCCAAGATTCTACGGTTCTTAAAACTGCCACCCACCCCGCTTGTTTTTGTTCGTCCGTAAGATTGGTTAACCAACTTTGATGACAATCTTTTGCCGCTTGTTCGTCTTGACAGGCAATACAAGCTTGTACTAAACCACAGGGATCAATCTGTTCATTTACCCAAATAATCATAGTTAATAGCCCTACTTAACTTTATTATTATAATCCATCGATCGCCCACAGAGAAACTTTTGATATTGATAACCTGTTACATAATTGGAGGATAACTCTGAGAGTTGACAGTCCGATAAATCTATTGAAGAATGGAAATTAATTAACCATAATTCAAAAGGGGGGGAAGATGACAGATTAAAATTTGGCTTTTGTTCTGGGTTAACTAAGAGAAACTTAGGGGTTTTATCGGGAAATCTTTGGTTAAATTCCCAAGCAATTCCCATCATTTCTCCCACCTGCACTAAACTCCTATAGCTAGTGGCAATTACTAACGGATAACGGCTATTATTTTCGATAGTGGTAACTAATTTATCTGGGCGATAATACTTACGATAGCCTAAATTAAAAGTCACACTTAGGGAACTAACTAAAGCCATGATAATTACAATAATTACTATTCTTTTCTGCTTCCTTTGCCAACAATTATCTAATAAAATTGCTAGAATTAAAATTACCGAGGGAAAGTAAACAAAACTATATCTAGCTCCCCGGGTAATATCGATCGAAAGCAGATAGGTGATGACAAAGAAAATGGCAATTGAACTGAGAAAAAATGCCGAGAGAATGCCTAATTCGGGTTTATAGGAGTCTAGCCATGCTGTTTTTAATTGTGGGATAATCCAGAGAAAAAAACCGATCATTATTGCCCCAGAAATCAAGATAATTATTAAAGATTCTGATTCGACGGGGAGCAGGGAAAGCATAGTAATTAATGTTCCCAGCAATTGAAAAAAGGGGCTAATTACGGACAAAAAACTATCATTGTCTCTCTGAATCCAACTGGTCATCTGATTGCCATAATCTTTGGGTACAAACGTGATAAACCAAATAATAATAAAGCTCAAGTTACCTAAAAAAAATAAACTTAAACGCCACCAATTAGTTATCCAAAAGTTTTTTTGTTTGATTTGATTGAATAAAATCCATAATAAAGTTATCGCTTCCGCTAGGATAGTTAAACTAAAAAAATAGTGGACTAATAACCCTAGACAGTTGACAATTAACCAGAAAAAAACCAAAGTATGGGATATTCTCTTATGGTCGATAATTTTGATGCTTGCCTTAAGAAAACAGCCTAAAGATATGAGGACAAATACAACCGCTAAAGTATAATGACGCGCTTCTTGGGAGATAAAAACCGCGTAGGGAGAAACCGCCATTAAAATCGCCGCCAGAAAAGCGATCGAGCCAGATTTAAAGACCAATTTACTGATAAAATAAATTAAAGGAATCGAAATAACTCCCCAAAAAACTGCCAGCGATCGCATTCCTGCTAAAGATACATATTCTCCCCGATCAAAGAATAATTTATTCCAGAGATAGGCGAGAATAAAATATAAAGGTGGATGATTGTCCTCCTGAATAACTAATTTAATTACATCGGCAATAGTTGCCTGATGGTTGCTCTGGAGAGGTGCTAATAAAGTGTCTAGGGAAATTATTTGATTTAACGGCACTATCTGGTAATTATTGCCAATACTAAAAACCATAGTGGCAAATTCATCCGTCCAGGGAGGTTTGCTCGTTAATTGTGTTAACCTAATAACCAGTCCCAAAATTATTACTAATCCTAACCAGCAAAAATCAGACCAAGATAACCGCTCCTTGCTTCTTTGTTGTAGATCAGAAATGACTGTAGATAAATTCAATTTAATTGTTATCTCCAAAAGATTCGATTATTTTAACCGCTTCCGATGGGGAAATATCTTGACGGCAATTAGGATAATCATACTCCTCCCGGGCAATTAATGCCCCACTGAGACGATAAAAATATTCTCCCATTTTCATCCAATCGGAATACAAATCGGGTTCGGGGAATTGTTGCCTTAATTCCGAGTCTTTGGGTGTACCATAATTAAGCCAGTATCCTTCCCCAAATAGTGGGGAATTGAGCGCTAGGGTTCCCTCTAATTCTAAACCATCATCGCCCCTGGCGTTTTCGATTCCTTCCACCAAAAAACAGCTATTCTCGGCATTTTCAAAGAGGACTGCGTATCCTTTCCCCTCTTCTGCGAGGATTTTAATCTCGCTGGCCCGAAATCCGGGGGGGATATATTTAGGTAAAATAATCTTAGCATCTAGCGATCGCAGTTGTTGCCGTTGACTGGCGCTCAAAGTTACCGTTTCTGCTCTCAAATATTGCCCATTGTCAATAATAACAATAGATAATCCTAAAACTAAAGGCCAGAAAAATTTTATGGTCATAATCGCTGTTTCTAGGGTCATATTCTGGAGAATATGTCAGTTTTTAGGCAATTTACTGATTATTTAACCATATAAGCGACGAATATTGCCCTTTTCCTGTTCCCGATTCCCTATTTACCGATTCTAATCGACAAAAAATCATAGCTTATCTGTGGATTCCACTTTTTTCCACTTCTGTCACCCGGAATTATGGGACTGACATCACCCCAAACCCTCTCGTATTCTAAGGTTATCGACAGGAAAGAGAGGTGACAACCATGTTAGCCAACCACCAAAATCAAACTTTTGTCCGTAACTACTTAATCGCAGTTATCTCCGTGGTGATGATGGGTGTGGGAGTTGCCGATCTCGTCAATAATCCCTCCCGAATCGCTCAACAAAACCGTCTTGATGGTTATGGTCGCTATGTTAGCGCTGGTTTGGTTAG
>NZ_JASJFB010000763.1:0-2705 GCF_030065455.1 Microcystis sp. M53602_WE12
CACACCCCACACCCCATCTCCCCACACCCCACACCCCCCACCCCACACCCCACTTCCGTAACACCTAATTGACAATGGAGATTGCCGCCTTAATAAAAATTATTATTTTCCTGTTAGCCTGGTTAATTCTCTGGCTGCCGATTGCCATTGGTTTAGGGAGTCGTTTGGGATGGCAACCGCTGCAAGGGACAAAACCTGACCAGAAATTGCCCCTAGTGGCCTCTCTTTACGCCTTGGCTCCCTTAGTTATCTGGGGATTATTGAAGATAGAGGGGAGCAGCCTCCATAATTACGGATTAATTTGGTCATTTTCCCTATTTATCTCCCTAACTAAAGGATTAATCCTGGCAGTGGTGGGATTAGGGATAATTTTTTTCCTAGAGGGGATTTTGACATGGGTACATTGGCAGCCCAAAAACCTCACTCGCGCTTTTTCCTTGAGTTTACCCCTGTTGATAGTGGCTCTCTGGGTGGGTATTACCGAGGAATTAATCTTTCGGGGCATCTTTTTGAGCCAATTAAGCCAAGAATACGGTTTTTGGGTGGCGGGAGCCATTTCTAGCCTAATTTTTGCCCTGCTGCACCTGCTTTGGGACCGTCAGCAAACGCTGCCGCAACTACCCGGTTTATTTCTGATGGGGATGGTTCTGGTCTGGGCGCGGGCGATCGATCATGGTAGTTTAGGATTAGCTTGGGGACTTCATAGCGGTTGGGTGTGGGGATTAGCTTTGCTAGACAGTGCCGAATTGATGTCTTACAGCGATTCTGGGTTAGTTTGGGTCAAAGGTATCTATAACCAACCTTTAGCGGGTTTAGCGGGTATTCTTTGCCTCTTGGGGACAGCTTGGGGGTTAAACTTGTTTCAGTAGCCAAAAGCCGGTAAAAGTGCGACCAGAATCATCCGGTTGTATCAGGAGAAAGTGCAAACCTTGGCTTTCCTGTTTGGTTGCTTGATAAACATTGGCTGCCAGGGCCACTTCTTCATCTTCGTAGGTCAGAAAAATCCAACGTTCATTTAGACCCGATTCCAAGACTAAACCGCCCGATCGCCCCCTTTCTGTGGGAATATGATCGATAAATACCGGGTTAATTTCCTCTAACCAACGAGCGATGGCAAGAGATTTTTTACCACCGGTAATAACCACGCCGGGGATCATGAGAGTGGAGGCTAAACCTAATTTTAAAGGAGAAAAGGCTTCTGGTAGGGAAAGAATCGGTATTCTGCGATCGCCAAAAAAGTTAACTAAATCAACGGCGGGAAAGCGAGCAAAACGCCACTCTTGACCTAAAAATTGGTCTGGTAGGGGTTGCGGTGGAGGAGAGTCGATATTTATGGGGATTTGCCGCAATTCTAGCTGTTTTTTCAGAGCGTTAACGTGACGGGTTAACTCAATTTTGATCTGTAAATTCTGACCAGCGAGGAGAAATAAATTGGCGCATTGGGGGCGAAAAACTTGGATAATTTCCGGAGGGGAGACTTGACAAGCTTGCTGTAACTGTTGGGTTAACCAGTCGCTATTAGCTTGGGATTGGGGACAGGAATTTTCATAGATAAGATGACCAAGAGAATCGGAAATTAACAATTGCCAGACTGTCTCAAGAGGTGAAGAAGATGAAGATTTATAAAAATCCGCTTGCCAAATAGTCATAATTTAGTCAAAAGTCACCAGTAAAAAGTCAAAAAATGGTCAGGAGTAGAGGTCAACTAAAAATTTTAGCTTACCAAGACTTTTAAAATCTAGGAGCGAGACAAAAAAGGCTATATACTAGGGAAAGCTATAGCAAAAAATATCGAGACAATGGAAGAAAATTGGCTAGAAATTGGGACAATAGTAGCACCCCAGGGACTGGAGGGAGAATTGCGAGTTTTATCGGTATCAGATTTTCCCGAACGTTTTCAGAAGCGAGGGATGAGGGGAATACAAGGACCCCAGGGGGGAGAAATCCGAGAAATTACTCTGCTCAGGGGACGTGAGCTACCGGGCAAAAATGTTTATGTTATCAAGTTAGAGGGGGTTGAAAATCGGGAACAAGCCGAAGCTTTGCGCGGATATAAATTATGGGCGAATAAACTAGAAAAACCTCGCCTAAAAGCGGATGAATATCATGTTAGTGAGCTAGTAAACTTAGAGGTTTATCATCACCTGACAGGAGAAAAAATCGGGGTTGTAGTAGATATTTTGTGGGCGGGTAATGACATTTTAGCAGTGCAACTAGAAGCAAATCTAGCCTCCGTCAAGAAAAAAAGTCCATCCTCCGACTCAGAGGCCAGGGCCTTGGTCCCCTTCGTCAAAGAAATTGTTCCACTGGTGGATCTGAAAGCGGCACGCATCGAGATTGCGCCACCACCGGGGTTATTAGAGATCAATTTATCCTAGTGGGACTTAAACGATCAACAAGAGTATAATAGAGTATAATCGTTATAGAGTAAGCACTTGACGTTGAGAGAGCAGCGATGAAAGAGACAACCCCAGTCGCGATGCCTCCCTGCTTTCACCGATGGTGTGGACGTTTTGACAACTGCTTCAAGAGCGAAGCGCAAAAAAATGGGTTCAGACAGTATTTAGGGTTTGCTGAATAAATATAAAAACCTTGTTGGATAAGGCTTTTAGACTTTTTTTCCCTGAAAAAGTGCCTACCATTGGAGTGATTGGGGGGAAAATTTAGGGATTTTTTCCCTGAAAATTAGGTAATTGACCACCTGA
>NZ_JASJFB010000513.1:0-3683 GCF_030065455.1 Microcystis sp. M53602_WE12
CCATCACCCCACACCCTACACCCCACACCCCACACCCCACACCCCACACCCTACACCCTCTTTCAAGTCAGAAGTTAAAAAACAGGAGAATAAAGTTAAGAAAAAGTCTGAGAGTGAGAATGAACCGATTTTAAGCCTATTTACGCCCCAAGAACCCCCAGAAAATGCGATTTTATTGCTTGATGCCGAAGATAAAATTAGTTGGACGACACCAGAAGAGCGAGTGCCGGACCGGGGTTTAATTATCTATCAACAGGCGATCGAAAAACAGGAAAATTTCCTAGTTATCCTCGATAATGCTAAAGCTTACCCGATTGCTACCCGGGAAGTTCCCCCGCAAGCGAATCAACCAGTGTTAATCTCCAGTCTGCTGACCAAAACCGCCCAAAAAGAGTCAGAAGCGGTGTTAAATCAATTTTTCTTGACAGAACCTCAAAAAAATCAAGAATTGCTTTTACTGAGTCAACAGGGGCGAATAAAGCGGCTTCCCATCGATGAATTAGAGGGGGTTGGTAGTCGGGGTTTGTCCCTGATGAAATTGAAAGAAGACGATCGCCTATATGCTGCTATTTTTACTCACGAGGGCCTGGACTTAGCGATCGCCACCAGTAGCGGTCGGGTGTTGCGTTATCCCGTGCGCGAGGAATTATTGCCAATTATGGGTAAATCTGCCCAGGGTTTAGCAATTTTGCGATTGCGCTACGGGGAACATCTAGCCGGCTGTGTTTCTCTCCCTCATCGGGAAAATCTGCTGCTGATTTCGGGATTGGGTTACGCGAAAAGACTGGCGATCGAGAATTTACGCTTATCACAATTAGGCGATCTTGGTTCACCCGCTTTACAATTCGTCAATAAACAGGATAGTTTAGCGGCCATGGTAGCGGCGCGGCCGGGGAGTATAGTGTTATTAAGTACCAATCAGAATCGAAAACTACCCTTAGAGGTAGAAACTGTGATGGTTACGGGTAAAGACGGGACAGGTTCACAATTAGTGAAACTCAACCCCACAGAAAAAATTATCAAAGCACAATTGTTACAGGACACCTCGAATAGGGGATTTTGTTAACAAAGTGTTGGTCGAGGAAATCTCCTAGATATACAGTGGTGAAGAGGGAATAATTTTAAATAACTAACAAGGCTCTCCGTCACTCAAAATTTGATTTTTTCGAGCTGTCTTAGAAATAACGCCCTGGTTATTGAGTAAAATTAAACTTTTTTTGCCCATCAACTTAAAAACTTGCGTTTTTTGGATCATCTTAGCATAGAGGACTGGGTAGTATGAGTTAAAGCAAAGTTGATTTGTTAATTTTGTCTATCAGTGTAATCTGGGTTAAGTCTCTCACTTTTTTCCCTGATCAATTACTAAGGGGTAAGCTTAGAGGCACTTCAGTTACATATCTTGATAATTCAAAAAACTCTCAACCGCTTATTAATCCTGCCTCCTGCCTTGCTAAAACGCATCTTAGATGCGTTTTAAGCTAAACGGCTTTTACTTCGGATCACCGATATAGACTCCAAAAGGGTTATAGCTATTGGATCATGCAGGTTAAGCGCCGTTTAGCTTAGCTTACCCCGATCAATTGGACTTATTGATAAAATCTTCGCACTAATTGAGAATAACCCAAGATTTCATGAGGGTTTCAGGCTGTGCAATACTGAAGTAAATCTATTTTTTGAGCTACCCTACATCGTCTCTAAGTCAATGGCGAAAAAACCGAAAAATGTTGCGCGTAAACACCGGCATTGGCAAAGATGGTTAAAACTAACTCTGGTCGCAGTTTTTGGGTTTATTATCTTTAATTTAGCGACTAATTTAGCCATCTGCTGGTCAATTAATCAACAAAAACCCGTTGAGGCCATCTTAGTTTTGGGGGGCAGCATTCGTCGGGAAATTTATGTAGCCAATCTAGCCCAGCAATACCCCGATATACCAATTTTAATTTCCCAAGGCTCGGAAGATCCCTGTATTTTATTACTATTTGAACGGGCAAAAGCGCCAAAAGCTAACGTCTGGTTAGAAAAGTGTGCTGATTCTACCTTCGGCAATTTTTTCTTTGCCGTGCCAATTTTAAAACAATGGGGAGTACATAAAGTAAAAGTTGTCACCTCTCCTACTCATTTACCCCGCGCTAAATGGTTAGCAGAAATTCACTTGCAATCCCACGGTATAGCAGTAGAAATCGATGCAGTCCGAGAAATTGGTATCCCCGGTAATCACGAATCAAAGCTAAAAACTGTGTTAGATCTGACTAGAAGTATAATTTGGGCTTTTGTGGGACAATTAATCCATCCCCCCTGTTGGCAAGTCATTCCCTTAAATTCCGTTGATTTGGAAGCTTGGCAAGATGAAGGTTTTCAATGTGAATCCCAAGGTAAGATCAGCTAAACAATACTCTCCCAGTTAGTTTTTTAGCGGCTGCATCCCATTTTTGTAAATCTACTAACTTGGGGTTTTTAAAGGCAAACTCTCTCTTCCCACTTTCCTATACCTTTTAAACAGGATTTAGCATCAGAAACCCTATCGGGAATTTGCGATCGCATCTAGAGCCAAATTCAGTTTCAGCAGGTTAACCCCCGGTTCGCCGAAGATGCCGAGAAAGCGATCATCGGTGTTTTTGGTAACGAGGATCTCCACTTGATTCGTCGGTAATCCGCGTGAGAGCGCCACCCGCTCGATCTGCGCTCTGGCGGCCTCCGGGGTGATGTGGGGATCGAGACTCGATCCGGAGGTATATACTAGATCTGCGGTGGGTTTAATTGTCGCTTTCTCTAATCGGGGAATCTCCCCCTCCAGTGCTTTTTGCGGGTCGGGATCGGGTTTTCCTTTAATTCGATCGATCAACAGGGGGTTACTGGGAGCTAGGTTACTCGCCCCCGAAATTCCGGTTTGCAGGACTTTGTTAGGATCGTTTTTCGGATCGGCCGTACTGTAGGCGGTGGTACTTGGACGACTATTGAAATAGCGATCGCTGGTGAAAGGTTGCCCAATTAGAGCCGAACCCACCACTTGACCTTGATTATTGGTAATTAAACTCCCGTTTGCTTGCCAGGGAAAAAGAATTTGACCGATGGCGATCATCGAGAAAGGATAGATCAGGGCAGTAATTACCCAGAGAACTAGGGTAGAACGGATGGCTCTACCGGCCTCGCGTGCAAAACTCATGATTAGACCTCTTAAGTCGGGTTTGCGGCAAAAAGTTTGTTGGTGGGGTTAGGAGTCAGGAGCCAGTAGTCAGGAGTCAGGAGAATTAAGAATAAACAACAATCAATGAAAGAGTCTATTTAGAGATTTTCTGCTTTTTCCCATTTTTGAACTCTCAAAAATTAATTGTGCCAGAAATCTCTTAAAACCTCTCGGGTATAAAAATGACAAGGAATAGGTAGATAAATAAAGCAAAGGCGACTAATCCTAAAAGGGTTAATGCGGAGGCTTGCCCCCTATCGATAGTGCTTCCCGTAGAAGCTTGAACGATGGAGGAGAAAAGAATTGTTAGATAGAAATTTAAGAAAATGTACCCAAAAAATCGGTATTTTCTAGGGGCTGCTTTCATAAGAATTAGAGTTTTTTGGAGATTTGTTTTTGCCAGTAAATCAAGAAAATAGCTGTAGTTGTCAAAAATTATCAGACACCCCCCTTATCAAGGGGGGATTAAGGGGGGATCGACACCCCCCTTATCAAGGGG
>NZ_JASJFB010000662.1:0-3726 GCF_030065455.1 Microcystis sp. M53602_WE12
CCCCCCCCCCACCTCCCCACTTCCCCACCACCCCACACCCCACCCCCCACCCCCTACACCCCACACCCCACACCCCACACCCCACACCCACTTCCCCAATGCCCAATCAAGGCTGGATTTATCGAGATAAAGTTAGCAAAAATCAGGCAGGATTAAGCTTATTAGCCTACTATGCGGGTAAATATCCCCATTCTAGCCCAGAAGAATGGCTCGATCGCATTTTATCGGCAGCAATTCTAGTCAACGGTCGTCCCGCTTGCCCCGATACAGTCTTGGAAATCGGGCAGCAATTGACCTATCAGCGCCCGCCTTGGACAGAACCGGATGTGCCGCTCTTTTTTGAGGTACTCTACGAGGATGCCGAGGTGTTAGTGGTGGCGAAACCTTCGGGATTACCGGTGTTAGCGGGGGGTGGATTTCTCGAACATACTCTTATCCATTTGGTACATCAGCATTATCCCGATGTCACTCCCTATCCGATTCATCGTCTTGGTCGCGGCACTTCCGGCATAGTCTTAATGGCGAAATCAAAGCCCGCTAGAGCTAAATTGAGTCAACAGATGCGAGAGGGGAAAATTACCAAAATATATCGAGCTTTAGTGGGTCGGGGCGACATACCGGATAACTTTACTATTAATCAAGCGATCGGGAAAATCGCCCATCCCATCTTAGGCTACGTTTACGGTGCGCTCACAGATGGGTTATCGGCCCGCAGTGATGGTCGAGTCTTAAAAAAACATCCCGATAGTACCCTATTAGAAGTAAGAATTTTTACGGGCAGACCCCATCAAATTCGCATTCATCTGGCCTTTTTTGGCTATCCTTTAATCGGTGATCCATTGTATGGTCTGGGGGGATTACCGCGACCGGATGCAGTCCCGGGAGATTGTGGTTATTATCTCCATGCCAATCAAATCGTTTTTAATCATCCCAGTACAGGGGAAAGAATCTCTATTTGTTGTCCAGCGCCGCCGGAATCAGTTATCAGTTATCAGTTATCAGTTATCAGTTCACTGAGAAAACTCCCCACACCCTACACCCCACACCCCACACCCCACACCCCACACCCTACACCCTACACCCCACACCCTACACCCTACACCCTACACCCCACACCCTTCCCCCAGGAAAAACTTTTTGCCGCAGACCCTATTTAAAACCCCCCAAGCTCGATCGCCAGCGATCACTAAAAGACCACTTCGGTAATCACACCCTGAATCGCCCCGAAGCGAGAGCGAGAACCTAAGACAATTCGATACAATATTGTCAACAAGCATTAAGCGATTTAAACTATCGATCGAAGGTAAAAGTCCCGAAGTTATCGAAATCTAGGGGGAGACAAAAACAAGCATGGGTAGAGTAGTAGGCATTGATCTAGGGACAACTAACTCCGTCGTCGCCGTGATGGAAGGCGGAAAGCCAGTGGTCATCGCCAACTCGGAGGGCATGAGAACCACCCCTTCTGTGGTCGGTTTTAATAAAGATGGGGAGTTAGTGGTCGGTCAAATGGCCCGGCGACAAGGGGTACTCAATCCCCAAAACACCTACTATGGAGTCAAACGCTACATAGGTCGTCGCTACTCGGAATTAAACCCCGAATCGAAGCGCGTCCCCTACACCATCCGCCGGGACGAGATGGGCAATATCAAAATTAAATGCCCCCGTCTGCAAAAAGAATTCGCCCCCGAAGAAATTTCCGCCCTAATTTTACGCCGATTAGCCGAAGAAGCCAGCCGTTATCTGGGGGAAGAAGTTACCGGGGCCGTAATCACCGTCCCCGCCTATTTTAACGACTCCCAACGTCAAGCCACCCGGGATGCAGGCCGAATTGCGGGGTTAGAAGTGATGCGGATTCTCAACGAACCCACCGCCGCCGCCCTGGCCTACGGTCTCGATGAACAAGAAAGCAAGAAAATCCTCGTTTTTGACCTGGGAGGCGGTACTTTTGATGTTTCTATCCTGGAAGTGGGTGACGGCGTTTTTGAGGTGAAAGCCACCAGTGGCGACACCCAATTAGGCGGAAATGATTTCGATAAAAGAATCGTCGATTGGTTAGCCAATCAATTTTTGGAACAGGAAGGCGTGGAGCTGCGCCAAGACCGGCAAGCCCTACAAAGACTCACAGAAGCGGCAGAAAAAGCCAAAATAGAACTGTCTGGTGTCAGCGTCACCGATATTAATCTGCCCTTTATCATCGCCACGGAAGACGGACCCAAACACATCGAAACTCGCCTGAGTCGGGCCCAATTTGAGGAATTATGCGGTGATTTAATCAGTCGTCTCCGTCGTCCTCTCAAACGGGCCCTTTCCGATGCCGGTTTGTCCCCCGTCCAACTAGACGAAGTGGTACTGGTGGGCGGCGGCACGCGGATGCCGGTGGTTAAGGATTTGGTGCGGAGTTTTATCGATAGGGAACCCAATCAAAATGTTAACCCTGATGAGGTTGTAGCGGTCGGGGCGGCTATTCAAGCGGGAATTTTGGGCGGCGAGGTCAAAGACGTGCTGCTCCTCGATGTTACCCCTTTATCCTTGGGTTTAGAAACCATCGGCGGTGTGATGAAAAAGTTAATCCCCCGCAATACCACTATTCCCGTCCGCAGAGCTGACCTTTTTTCCACTTCCGAAAATAATCAAACTGTGGTGGAAATCCACGTTTTGCAGGGGGAAAGGGAAATGGCCAGCGATAATAAATCCTTGGGACGTTTTAAATTAACCGGTATCCCCCCCGCACCCCGGGGTATTCCCCAAGTGCAGGTGTCCCTCGATATCGATGCTAACGGTATTCTACAAGTCACCGCTAGGGATAAAATGACCGGACGGGAGCAAAGTGTCACCATTCAAGGCGCTTCTACCCTCAGCGAAGGGGAAATTAACCGCATGATCGGCGATGCTGCCCGATTTGCCGAAGCAGATCGTACCCGTCGCGAAAAGGTCGATAAACGCAATCGCGCCCGCTCTCTGGTGGATCAAGCCCAACGACGCTTAAAAGATGTTACTCTCGATTTTGGTAATGAGTTTACCCGTTCCTATCGTCGTCAAATTGAGTCTTTGAGTACGGAAATTATCGACGCTTTGGAGAAAAATGATGACCGTCGCATCGATCGCGCCCAGGCGGATCTACAGGATGTTATCTATGAATTAAATCGCGAGGTACGCCTACAATACGACGAGGAAGACGAGGGCTTTTTTAGCGCTATTCGCAAGACTTTTACTGGAGATAAGGAAGATGATCTTCCCTCCGAACCGCGTCGCGATCGTTATCGTCAGGATTATCGTCCCAGTACACGGGGTTATCAAAGTGATTATCGACCCAATTATTCGGCTAATCAAGATAGTTATCGTCCCCGCAATCAGGACAATTACTATAATGGCCGCGATAGCGATTGGCAAAGTCCCCCCCCTTCGGAGGAAAAAAGTTATAACAATAGTAAAAGTAACCGCAGCGGCGGCAATCGTTCCCGCAATATTCCCCCCCAAAATAACTGGGATGATGAGGATGATGATTGGTTTTAAACAGTGATCAGTAAACAGTGATCAGTAAACAGTAAACAGTAAACAGTAATCAGTAAACAGTAATCAGTAAAAAGACAGTGGGAAACTACTATTTAATACTGCTCGCTTAATACATACTGCTCACTTAGAACTCAAATCTGATAACTGATAACTGATAACTGATAACTGATAACTGATAACTGATAACTGATAACTGATAACTGATAACTGATA
>NZ_JASJFB010000514.1:0-16802 GCF_030065455.1 Microcystis sp. M53602_WE12
AAACCTCTTGCATAATTAATTTTTGAGGGTTCAAAAACGGTAAAAATAAGGATTAAATTGCATAAAATCCTTAAATAGACCATTTAATTGATTATTATTCATTCTTAATTCTCCTGACTACTGACTCCTGACCCCTGACTCCTAACCCTAACAACAATTTTTGATTTTTACAAGAGGTCTATTGATGAATCGAACCATCGGGGAGAATTGTTCCCGTTAAAATTGCTCCAGTTAATTTCACCATAATACGCTTACCGAAGCCAATTTTTGCCCCGCGTAAATCCGCTGCCGACAGATCCGCCCCACTTAAATCCGCTCCGATGAGATTGGCTTCCTGTAAATTTGCGCCTTTAAGGTTAGCTTCGAGGAGATTGGCGCGAAAAAGATTAGCTTTGTGCAGATTAGCCTTTTCTAGGTTAACTTTGTGCAGGAAGCTATCGCTTAAGTCCGCATGGCTTAAATCTGCCCCGATGAGACTGCAACTAGAGAGATCTTTTTCTTTCAGGTTGGCTCCCTGTAAATCGGCTCCGTTTAAATCCCGATAGTGAGGGCGCCAGGCGGCATGATTGTGGACCTGATGGTTATTCTGGGAGTGGCTGTGTTGACTGTGGGTTTGTTGACTATGGGTTTTATGACTGTGGGTTTGGGAATTTTGGCCCGGTTGGCTAGGGTGAGGCTGATAGGGGGAAGCAGTTTTATAGGCGTGGGCGGGCTGTTTTTCAGTTTTAGGGGGGGAATTGGAGCGTTTAGGAGAATTTTGATGAATTTGCCGCAATTGTTCCCTAGCTTGGTTAATTTCTTGCAGTTTAGCGGTGGCTTTTTCCAAAAGACGCTGATTATCTTTGGGAATGCGATCGGGATGCCAAATAAACACCAAATCTTTGTAGGCCTGATTGATCTCGTCGAGAGATGCCCCATGATCTAACCCTAAAACTTTATAGTATCGCTCCAATTCTTTCATTATCGAAGTCCTAATACAAGGATAAAAGCATTAACGGCCACAATTTCTCTGAGTCTTGTCGGATTTTCTAGGAGAGGATTTCTTTTAGGATAATTTGACTCTGGGAGAGTTGCCATAAAATTTGAGAAAATGTCTGGTAATTAAAAAAATCTCGTTTTTCTATCCTGTTTTGATGCGTAAATGTATAGCACATAACAGCAAAATTAGCAAATTTTTGATACAGAACTTGATTTGTGCTGTTAGGGAAGTGGGGAAGTGGGGAAGTGGGGAAGTGGGGAAGTGGGGAAGTGGGGAAGTAGGGAAGTGGGGAACTGGGGAAATTGAACTAAAACCCCAAAACCCCAAGACTCCAAAACCCCAAGACCTAAAACCTATCTCCTGCCGACCGCCTCCCGACTGCTGTATGATAAAACTTGTCCCGATAGGATAAATCAAGGTCGTGAAATTTGGTCAGTGGTTGGGGTTTATCTGTTTAATAATGGCTCTCTATGTATTGTGGCAGATTCGACAGCTGTTATTATTGATTTTTATGGCGATCGTGTTTACCGTAGCCTTAAATAGATGTGTTAAAGGATTGCAGAGATTGGGGATTAAAAGGGGTTTGGCTATTTTAATCACCCTGCTGACGAGTCTAGGAATTGTGATTGTATTTTTTATAATTATTGTTCCCCCCTTTATCGAACAGTTTCAAAAATTAATTGAACTTTTACCGCAAGCTTGGGATTTAGTCCGCAATAACTCGATTCAATGGCGACAACAATTTCAATTTGATTGGTTGCCACCCTTGCCTAATTTAACTGATTTAGTCCAGCAGTTACAACCTTTAGGAACCTTTGTTTTTAGTAACTTTTTTACCTTCTTTTCTAACTCAGTTGCGGCAATTTTACAATTATTATTCGTGCTGGTGTTAGCAATGATGATGTTAGCCAACCCCCAACCCTATCGACAAGCTTTCTTAAAATTATTTCCTAACTTCTATCGTCGTCGCGCTGAGGAAATTCTTACCCTATCGGAAGCGGGTTTAGGTAATTGGTTGTTGGGAATTGCCATTAGTTCAACTATGGTAGGATTATTCAGTGGGTTCGGTCTTTTTGTTTTACAAATCAATCTAGTTCTCGTTCATGCTATCCTAGCAGGATTGCTCAATTTTATCCCTAATATCGGACCGACTGCTAGTGTGATTTTTCCCATTCTAATTGCTGTTATCGATGCACCTTGGAAAATTGTCGCTATTCTGATTCTCTATTTTATTATCCAAAATGTCGAAAGTTATTGGCTGACACCCACTGTCATGGCTAAACAGGTATCTTTACTACCGGCAATTACCCTAATTGCTCAAATTTTCTTTGCTCAAATGTTTGGCATCTTAGGTTTATTATTGGCTTTACCTTTGACAGTGGTAGTAAAGACATGGTTAGATGAATTATTATTCAAAGACATTTTAGATAAATGGGATCACGGTCATAACAAATCTTAAATAATCTCGGCAAAAGTCATGAAATTAATCATTCTTACTCTCGTTATTTTATCTAATTTTTTTGCTCCCCTCCCAGCTAAGTCTGAAACGGTTCTAGAAAAAATTAAACGCACGGGATTATTAGAAGTAGCTATGAGAGAAGATGCGATTCCCTTTGGCTATCGGGATAGTAATAATAATTTGCAGGGATTATGCTTAGATTTTATCCAATTGCTTAGAGAAGAACTCAAGCACAAATTAAACCTCCAGATCATCAGTGTCAAAATTTATAAATCCACTTTATTTAATCGCTTCCAGTTATTGGAAAATAAAACCGTTGATTTCGAGTGTGGTCCTAATAGTATCAGAAAAAATATACCTGATGGTGTCAGTTTTTCTCGTCCTTTTTTTGTCACGGGAACTCAGTTTTTAGTGAGGAGTGATAATCAGAAGAATTTTAACTTTTCTTCGTCCTTAGAAGGTATAAGTATTGGAGTTTTAAGAGATACCACCACTCAAGAATTATTAAGACAAAAATATCCTCTTGCTACCTATCAGGAATTTCAAGGAGTGACGGGAAGACTGCGAGGTATCCAAAGTTTAAGAAGGAATAGAATAGATGCTTTTGCTAGTGATGGGATTCTGCTAATTGGAGAAGCTGTCATTCTCGGTTTATCCTTAGAACAAGATTATCAACTTATCCCGCGCAATCCTTTAAATTGTGATTATTATGGTTTTATTCTTCCCGCTAATGATCCCCAATGGCAAGAGTTTATTAATGGGGTTATCGTCACCAGTGAGAACAGAAATATTTTTAAAGCATGGTTTACTGAAGTTGCTGCCTATTTTAGAGATACCTGGCAATATTGTCGTAATAATCCCGAAAAATCCCAGTAAAACTTAACGATTATGCACAAAAAAAATGATTTATTTTGGTTGATTGGTTGCGCTACAATAATCCTGTTTATTTGCAGTGCTGTCAGACATATTTTATTTCAATCTAATGCTCTCGATCTTGGTTGGTTTGATCAGGGAGTTTACCTAATTTCTCAAGGTAAACCACCGATTATATCTTTTGTTGATTACCATATTTTAGGCGATCATATCGCTTTTATTCTCTATCCTATAGCCTTACTTTATAAAATTTATCCTAGCGTTTATTGGCTGCTTTTCTTACAAGCTTTTTCCCTTTCCCTTGCCGTTTTTCCCCTCTGGCAATTGGCAATACAAGCGGGATTAAAAGAAAAACAAGCCTATACATTAGCCTTAGTTTATCTGCTCTATCCCCTGATTTTTAATGTTAATCTCTTTGATTTTCATCCTGAAGTTATCGCAGTTCCAGCCATTTTTTGGACAATTTTGGCCGCAAGATTAAATAATCTCTGGGGATTTTTTCTAGGAATCATTATTATTCTCGGTTGTAAAGCAATTCTCTCTTTAACATTGTTGGGAATGGGTATCTGGTTACTTCTTTGGGAAAAGAAAAAAATCCCCGGAATAATTGCCATGATTAGCGGCATTCTTTGGTTTATTATCGCCACGAAATTATTAATCCCTCTCCTGACAGGAAAATCGGCAGTTATTGAAATGGCCGATTCTCGATATAGTTATCTAGGAGATAGTTTACCAGCAATTATCTTTAATCTTTTCCTCAAACCCGATCTTGTCTTGGGAAAAATCTTTACTGGCAATAATCTAGAATACCTAATCCTATTATTTATTCCCTTAGTTTGGGGTTTATCCTGGCGCTATTCTGCCCCAATAATTGCCGCTATTCCCGCACTCGCTTTAAATTTATTAGCAGATCATGCCCCACAAAAAAACTTAACGACTCAATATTCCCTGCCAATTTTGCCCTTTTTATTTCTAGCGGTTATCGCCACTTTAGCCCATAATAGCAGCTGGTTGAAGCAGCCTAAATGGATAATTACTTGGGCAATTATTGCCTTTTTTGCCTTAGCTAAATACGGCTATTTTTGGTCACTGTATTTAAATTCCCTCGATACTTGGTCCGCCACCCAAAAAGCTCTCACCCAAATTACCACCAGTGAGAGTGTCTTGACTACTTCTAGAATTGCCCCCCATCTTACCCATCGAGAAATGATCAAATTAGCGATCGAAGGTTCCCAATCCCTAGATTTAAATCAATTTAATTATATCCTACTCGATCGCCGTCATCCCGGTTGGTCTAGTTCACCAGAACTAATTGATGATCACTTAAATAAACTGAATCAAAATGAGAACTTCCAGTTAATCGTTAATCAGGATGATGTGTTTTTA
The DNA here is from genome assembly GCF_030065455.1 of Microcystis sp. M53602_WE12. Taxonomy (NCBI): domain Bacteria; kingdom Bacillati; phylum Cyanobacteriota; class Cyanophyceae; order Chroococcales; family Microcystaceae; genus Microcystis; species Microcystis sp. M53602_WE12. The sequence goes on from NZ_JASJFB010000514.1 coordinate 4,698, forward strand.
TATCGGGCCTTGACAACCCCTCAAGAAACAAAATAATTTTTCGTTCCACCGATTTTAATAAATTTTCTTTATCGATGGGAAACCAGACAATACCAGCATCGGCACGAAACCAAGTGCGCTGACGTTTGGAAAATTGACGGGTATGGAGGATAATTAGATCGATCGCCTGTTCTAAAGAAATTTCCCCGAGGAGATATTGCTTAATCTCTGCATAACCCAAAGTCTGCAAAAGTGGCAAATCCCAACCGTATTTATCCCCCAAATTCTGCACCTCTGCTACTAATCCCCTGGCGATCATTTGATGAGTACGAACAGTGATCCGCTTGTCTAAACTTTCTGGGGAACAGTCTAAACCAATTTGTAAAATTGGATAAGTGGGGGGATTTTCTCCCTGCTGACTAGAGATAGGTTTTCCTGTTAGATAAAAAACCTCTAAAGCGCGTAAAGTCCTGACCTGATCATGGGGATGAATTTTTTTAGCAGCCTCTTCATCTACCTGCGTCAGAATTTGATAAAGATAGGATTGTCCTAAAGCTTGTAATTGCCGTCTTAAATCCGCTTGAGGAGAAACCCTCGGTATTTTTAAACCTTTGACAATGGACTTGATATAAAGTCCCGTACCACCGACCAAAAACAGGGGAGAATAGTGGAGATTGTTGATTAAATCCTCAGCCTGTTCTTGGTACTGTGCTAGGGTAAAATTATCTTGAGGATCACAAATATCAATTAGATAATGGGAAATCCGCTGACATTCTTCTAAGCTAGGTTTAGCGGTACCAATATTAAATTCTCGATAGATTTGTCGGGAATCGGCACTGAGAATTACTGAATTAAACTTTTCGGCCAATTGTAGGGCTAAACTGGATTTTCCTGTGGCAGTTGCCCCACAAATAACAATTAAAATAGGTAAAGAGGAAGGCTGCATCTCATTTTCGTAAATCTACCAAGTTGGGATTTTTAAGGGGAAACTCTCGGTTAAAATCGGGCCTTACTTGTGATTTTATCACTCAATCCCAGCTTTTGGGGGGTTCTACCCCCCAAACCCCCCGTTGGGGGCGTGGCGCCGCCCCCAAACCCCCCGCGCATTAGCTTTTCGGTGGGATGCTTACACGCAGTTGTTCATACATTTGTACCAATTTAAGAGTCACTGATAATTGCTGATTGTCGGTATTTCTGCAAATGTGAGATGCAGCCAAGAGGAAAGGGGAAGTAGTCATCGATTTTACATGACAGTAAACAGTAATCAGTAATCAGTAATCAGTAATCAGTAATCAGTGAAAAGACAGGAATGTTAAGCTAAGACCCATTTAAACAGGGTAAGTAGCTAGACACAATTAATTACACATATCTAACTACCTCTTGCCTGTTGCCTGTTGCCTTTTGCCTATCCTAACTAAAAAGTTAATTTTGTCCTATTACTTAGGGCTGGCTGAATAATGGTAAAACCCTTGTTGGTTAAGACTTTTAGAGTTTTTGTAAATCAAAAAGTACCAGATATGGGAGTGATCGGGGGGAAAATTCAGGGACTCTTTCCCTGAAAATTAGGTAATTGACCCCTTCAAAATCGGTAAAACCCTACACCCCACACCCCACACCCCACACCCTGCCCCCAAGAAAAACTTTTTGCCGCAAACCCTACTTATTGTTAAGCTGATTAACAGCTTAAGTTTGTCATTAATTTTCATTTAACAAAAAAAACAGCACCCATCAGGATGCTGTTTGTCAAGAAAATGTTACAAAACTTAAGCTAAAGCCGCCATTTTCACATCGTTATTAGCGAGGATATTTTGCAACTCCTCCGCGTCCACGGTTTCTTTTTCCACTAACATTTGCGCTAACTGGTCCAAGATGGCGCGGTTATTGACTAAAACCTCTTTAGCGCGACGATAGGCCTGTTCCACTAAGTTACGCACTTCCTCGTCAATAGCTGCCGCAGTTTCATCGGAGAAATCTCGATCGGAAGCGATATCACGACCTAGGAAAACATTACCATTTTGACGACCTAAAGCCACCGGCCCTAGGCGATCGCTCATGCCGAAACGAGTTACCATTTGCCGCGCTACTCGTGCCACCTGTTGCAGGTCATTAGAAGCACCCGTAGTCACTTCTTCCTCACCGAAGATAATTTCTTCAGCTAAACGACCCCCCAAAGCTACAGCCATCTGATTTTGCAGATAAGCGCGAGAATATAACCCGGATTCCATGCGATCCTCGCTGGGAGTGAACCAAGTTAAACCCCCAGCGCGACCGCGAGGAATAATACTAATTTTTTGGACGGGATCATAATCCGGCATTAAAGCACCCACCAAAGCGTGACCAGCTTCATGGTAAGCAACTAAAGTTTTGCGTTTTTCACTCATGACGCGATTTTTCTTCTCAGGACCTGCTAGGACACGATCGATCGCGTCGTTGATCTCATCCATAGAAATCTCGGTTAAATTGCGACGTGCCGCTAAAATTGCGGCTTCGTTGAGCAAATTAGCTAGATCGGCACCGGTAAAACCGGGGGTACGACGGGCGATTTTATCGAGATCCACGTCTTGAGCCAAAGTTTTGCCTCTGGAGTGGACATTAAGGATTTCCTTACGGCCAGCGTAATCGGGACGATCTACCACCACTTGGCGATCGAAACGACCCGGACGTAATAAAGCGGCATCCAGCACATCGGGGCGGTTAGTGGCGGCGATAATGATAATACCTGTATTACCTTCAAAACCGTCCATTTCCGTTAATAATTGGTTGAGGGTTTGTTCCCGTTCATCGTTACCACCCCCTAAACCGGCACCCCGTTGACGACCGACAGCATCAATCTCATCGATAAAAACTATACAAGGTGCATTCGCTTTCGCTTGTTCAAATAGGTCGCGGACGCGAGAAGCACCCACCCCGACGAACATTTCCACAAATTCCGAACCGGAAATGCTAAAAAACGGGACTCCCGCTTCTCCAGCTACTGCGCGAGCAAGCAGGGTTTTACCTGTCCCCGGAGGACCGACTAAAAGGACTCCTTTGGGGATTTTTGCCCCAATTGCCGTGAAGCGATCGGCATTTTTCAGGAAGTCCACCACTTCGTTTAATTCTAATTTTGCCCCTTCAATCCCGGCCACATCACCGAAAGTAACCTGGGTTTGGGGTTCCATCTGTACTCTTGCTTTCGATTTGCCGAAGTTCATCGCTTGGGAACCGGGACCACTTTGGGCGCGACGGAGCAAGAAAAATAGACCAACAAGAAGTAAAATCGGGAAAAAGAGGCTACTGAAGGCTCTTACCCATACTCCTTCTTCTCTTTGGGGCAGTACGGAAATATCAACGTTATTTTCTGCCAAGATGTTGATTAATTGCGGATCGTTGGGCAGGTTAACTAATACATTTGCTCCATCTTGGGTGGGTACGATCGCTCGTTGCCGGTCGGCACTTAAGCGCACGGTTTCTACTTTACCTTCCCGCACTTCCTGTAAAAATTCACTATACTTCCAAGTTTGTTGCACTGCTGGCTGGCGATCGAAGAAAGCTGAGGCCAAGGCAAGGACTACGATTAACAATAGGGCATATAGTCCCGCATTGCGCCATTTTTTGTTATTACCGTTTTTGTTCACGCTGTCGAACTCCTGATAAATTGAGGATGATCTTATCGGTTGTCAAGGGGTTGTTAACTTATGTTAACGTTTCTCAGGAACACTGGACAGGTTTTTTTTTAATATGCCCGTTCTGGTCCTCCATCGGGGTTAGCTGTTGGGGGTTGGGGGAGTATGTCAATGTGACTCTCCTAGACCGAGTATGATCAATTTGTAACAAAATGCCAAAATACTGCATAAAAGCTGCAAGTGGAACGATAGAGAGTTTAGTTGACCTCCACGGGGAGTAGCTAGATGAAAAAACGAGAGACTTTGCTGGAGAAGTTTTGTTGCTTTTTAGTTTTGCAGCAAAATAGGACACAATGGAATTGTGATCGGCGTTTGCGTCGTAACATGGAAAGCTATGGCCCAATCGATCCTAATGTCGAGTCCGAGGAGTATTTGGCCCTATTCTTTCAGCAACAGTATCAGAATCCCGGTTCCCAAAATCATCTTTTTCGTGGGCATTTATACGCTTATTTGCAGGAACCTTGCTACTGGGCTGCTGCCGAAATCTATCAAAAATATCAAGCTAAACTAGATTATCAGATCGAAGACTACTTTAACGAAGGAATTCTTGGTTTTGAGGCTATCTTAGCTGACTTTAAGCCTTTATTCTCCACTCGCTTCGATAATTTTGCCAATCAGAGGATTAAATATCGCTTAATCGATCGCATCCGTCAGATTAGTCAAGCATTCGGCCATAATACTTGGAGCCTACTACTTAATTCTACCGGAGCGCGTCTCAGCCAAGCTCTCCTGGCGAGGGGATTAGTGGGAGAAACTCTCGAAAATTACCTTTTAGCTTGGGATTACTATAAAGAAATTTATGCCCAGGCAAAAATCAAAACCGATGGTAAAATTCAGGAACCTAGTCCAGAAATCTGGCAAAAAATCGCCGCTGCTTATAACTCGGATAGCCACTCTACCATCAAAATCAGTTCTGCGACAATTAACCGATGGTTAGAGGATGCGGGACAAGCTATTTTTGATTATTTATTTCCCCAAGGAAAAACAATTTCTCTACAGCAACCTTTAGGGGGTGAGGAAAGTAGCACGAGGGAGGAAATGATCGAAGATACTCTCCATGATACCCCTTGGCAGCAATTAGAAGCGGCGGAAAATTTTCGCGAGTCGCAACAAAACCACCAAAAAATTCTAGCTTGGTTAGGGGCAGAAATTCAACAGATTTGTCAGCAGCCGCAACAGGCAAAACTGCATCCGCAAATTCAGTTAATTCTAGAGATGACTTATGGGTTGGGGTTGGGACAAGTGGCAATTGCCGCTAAGATTACAGAAATTACCACGGTGGTTATCAAACAATATCAGGTTTCTAGGGAACTGGATAAAGTTTATCGTCACCTCGCTAAAAAGTTTTTACCCTGGGCCAGCGAAAACCTGCATATTTCTTTCCAGTCCCACGATAGAGAAGTTATTAGTAAGGCAATAGAACCATGGCTAACATACTACTATCAAACCAGCGCAACAACTCAGGAGGATTAATTATGGTTAATGATTGGTTAGAACTAACTCCTGATAGCATTTGGCTAGAAATACCCGCAGATATTCAAGAGATAAGTTGGGCAAAAAGTGCCAGTTTTACTGATGCCAGTATTCGTCAGAGATTTTATATTAATTATCTCTGTCAACAAGTTATTTTTAACTATCTACAGTCAGGGATGCCTGGGGTTAGTTTAGTAGAAAATCAAGAGGATTTCTGGCAACTAGGAGTTAATGGTTTTACCGTTAAATTAGGCGAAAAGTCAGTAATAGTTATTGCCAGCGAAACTCTGGATCTAGAAGCGATCGAAATTCCTCAAGAATGGGTAGATATTCCTCAATTAATTGGTGATTATTATCTAGCGGTACAGGTAAACACTGCCGAAAGTCATCTGAGAATTTGGGGTTGTACTACCCATAAAGATATTAAGGAAAAAGGACAATATATTAAGCGTAATCTTAACTACTCTCTACCGAGAAATCAACTGCAATCAGGATCAGATTCTTTAGATTTATGGGGAGAGTGTCAATTACAAGCAGTTAAGATTGAACGGGAAAAGATGGAAGAAAAACTATCTTTAGATAGATTGACAACCTTACTAGACATCTTAGCTAATCCTCAGTTAATCTTTCCCAGAAAAGCCGTTGCTTTTCAGGAATGGGCAGCAGTTATCGTCAATAGTAACTGGAGAAAAATTTTAATTACCCGTCGGCAAAAATCCCCCGTCAAGTTAACCAATTGGTTTGCCCATAATTTCCCCATTGATTGGCAAAGTATCCTCGATTTTAGCTCACTGTCACTGGTTCCAGCTTTCAAAAATACAGAAATTAAACGCATCAAAGATTTAGGAGTAGAATTACTGGGAAATCCCCTCGCTTTGATGATTACTATCGCTAAAACTGAAGAAATATTTAGCCTGCAAGCGACTGTTTACCCCACGGGAGAAACAAGCACTTTACCCCCCCATTTAAGATTAAGTATTCTCACCGAAACTGGTGAGGTTTTTCGAGAAGTAATTGCCACAGATAACGATGAATTTATTCGTTATCGATTTGATGCTGAATTGGGGGATAAATTCTTCATTGAAGTGGCTTTAGAATCGGCAAGAGTAACCGAATATTTACAAGTATAAGCGAGGAAAAACTTCATGATTAAACTCCTAACTCTCGAACTAGATGGCACATTCGATCGGGGATTTAAAGTAAAATTAGAAATTCGTCCCGATCTTAATTCTCGTCCCCAAACTGTGATCAAAGCAAGGCTACCAGCTAATTTAGAGTTATTAACTTTTTACCGTCAATGGCAACGTCACTATAGTGAATTAGAGGGATTTTTTAAAGTCTTAAAAGATAGCAATCCCCAACAAATTACCAATAGTTCTCAGCAGAGTTTAGTTTTTAAAAACTGCCAAGAAAAAGCCAAATTATTTGAGGATAACTTAAACAAATGGTTGAATAATAGCCCAGAATTTGAACCGATCAAAACCGCAATTCTGCGCTCTGGCAATAACTTTCGTATCTGGTTACAAACCGATAATATTTGGCTGCAAAGATTCCCCTGGGAAAAATGGGAAATTCTCCAAAATACTGGCGCAGATATAGCCATTATTGTCTCAGAATACGATACCTTAACCAGACAATTAAAAAATCATGAAAAAATTCGGATTTTAGCCATTTTAGGCTATGCCACCGACTTAAGATTTCTCGAAGAAGATCGCAAAACTTTAGACGATATTGCGGGAAAAGCAGGAGCCGAAATTATCTGGGAAAAAGCCCCTCACCCGCAAAAATTAAATCAGTTATTGCGTCAAGAAACTTGGAATATCCTCTTTTTTAGCGGTCATAGTGCCAGTACAGAAGATGGTCAAGATTGCGAAATTCAACTAACAGAAACTCATAAATTAAAGATAGCTGATTTTAGCTTTTCCCTGGGAGAAGCTACTAAAAACGGGTTAAAGTTAGCGATATTTAACTCCTGTGATGGTATCGGTTTAGCACAACAACTATCACGGGAAAAAGGGATGGCATTACCCCATCTAATCTTTATGCGCGAGAAATTACCCGATCCCGTTTCTCCCAAATTTCTGCAATACTTTTTAACCGCTTTTACCAATAATAAATCTCTCTATAGCGCCGTACATGAAGCCCAAAAAAATCTCCACGATGACTGGGAAAAAGACTATCCCTGTGCCAGTTGGCTGCCCGTAGTTTGCCCCAATCCCACCGAAGAACCCCCCACTTGGCATAGTTTCAGTAACTCCCCTCAAAAACAACAAAATTGGCGACGATTTGCTCTAACTTTCGGTTTAGGTTTAGCCGTAACGATGACAGTCTTGGCAATAAGAGAAACAGGAATTTTAGAACCCTTAGAATTAAATATTTATGATCGCCTGATGCAACTAAAACCCAAAGATAAACCCGATGACAGATTATTAATTATTACCATTGATCGCCAAGATTGGGAATATCAAGATCGCATGGGTATGAAAAGACCAACAATACCCGGAAGCGATCAAAAACGTTCCCTCGCAGGAGAAGCATTATCGCAGCTTTTAAATAAATTACTGCCCTACGAACCGCAAATTATCGCCTTAGATATCCTCCGTCCCATCGCTGCCAGTCAAGATTATCCACCCCTAGCCAAACAATTACAAAATACTCCTAATTTTATCTCGATTTGTAAGTTTAATAATTACCCACAACCGGACGGATTTCCCCCACCCCCGGAACTGCCAAAAAATCAGAGTGGTTTTAGTAACATAGTCCCAGACGAAACCATTGCCGGAGTTCCCCGAATTCGTCGTTTTTTATATCAGGCAAAACTCGATCGCACCTCTCCCTGTCTTCCCCCGGATTCTTTGGCCAAAGTTGACTCAATGTCCTGTAATTTTAAAGATTATGCTCCTAGTTTTAGTCTCCTAATTGCCAAACGATATCTAGAATCCCAGAATCAAGATTTTGACTGCAATAAACTGGAGCGGGGAATTCTAGAAATTAATATTGGGGATACTCATCTCGGTGACTGGCTACAATCCAACCGCGGCCCCTACAGAACCAGTCAATCCGATACCCGATCCGGCCGTCAAGTTATGCTCGCTTACCGTCGAATCGCCGATAATGGCATCGATGCAATCATCAAAATTGCTCCGAAAAAATCTCTCCGACAGGTTTTAGATCCGCGTTTTAATTCCGAATCAGTCCGGGAAAAAATTGTCCTGATTGGAGTAACAGAACCCGGGATCGATGATTTTTTAACCCCCTTTAGTCGCAACCCATCGGAAGCAATTCCGGGGGTTTATTTGCACGCGCACGCAGTCAGTCAAATTCTCGATACAATGACAGGAGAACGAGCCTCGATCGCTTTTTGGAATCCCCTACAGGAGGCTTTCTGGGTGCTGGGTTGGTCCCTGGTGGGGGGATTATTAACGTGGCGTTTTCTTCGGGTAAAAACGGTACTTTTGACAGTGGCGATCGCTGTGATTTCCCTTACTGGTATCGGTTGGCTTCTCTTTAGTTATTTCGGTCTCTGGGTTCCGATTATCCCCCCAGCGATCGCACTTCTCACCACCTCCGGTATCTTCTTTTTTCTTCGTTCTTACTACTTAAAATAGCAAGGTAAGGCTTGCTGAAAAAGTACGGGCGAAGCATTCGGATAGAAAATCTCCGGTTTCACCGATAGGTTATTGCCCGAATGCTTCGCCCCTACAGGACCCGGGCCGATGAAGACGCAAGGTTTTGAAGCACGATTCTCTCAAAATCTTGCACCTGTTTCACGAGAAAAACGACAAAACTCTTACCTTGCCTACATTTCACATTTATTCAGCAAACCCTAGGTAACAGCCATGATCAAACCTTCGATCGCCCTCATCCTTCTTTTCTCCCTACTGCCTCAACCCGGGTTAACCCTTATCACCCCGGCTGCCGGAAATATTTCTAATGATCCCATTCTGACGGCACAGGGCGATCGGGAGCTTACCGAGGAGCAATTCCTACAACGAGTCACCGTTAAGATTACTAGCGAGACAAATCGGGGATCGGGGACGATTATTGCTAAAAAAGGCGATAATTACCTTGTCCTAACCAACGCCCACGTTACCCGCAACACGAAAACCCTACAGGTACAAACTTACGACGGCCACAGCCGTGCGGCCCGCATTGTCCCCAATTCCCTATCGGAGAATCAAGATCTCGCCCTGCTGGAGTTTAGCGATACCCGGGAATATTCGATCGCCACCATCGCGGAGTTTACCATCAATCAAAACAGGATCGGTTTAGAAGTGGTGGCCGCGGGATATGTTGCCGAAACGGGACAGTATCGGACGACAAAGGGAACCCTCGAACAGGTGAGCGCTCGACCCCTCCGGGATGGCTACAGCGTCGGTTATAGTGGCGATATCGTGCAGGGAATGAGTGGCGGCGGCATTTTTGTTGATGGGGAGTTAATCGGCATTAACGGGCGATCGGCCCATCCGATTCTCTCTAACTACACCTACGAAGACGGTACAAAACCCACAGACGCAGAAATCCAAAAGATGAGAGCGGTTAATTGGGGCATTCCCATCAATACCCTATTAATCTACATCCGTCCCGAAATCCTCAGCGCCTATAACCTACCCCTACCGCCGGTGAACCCCGATATAGAAACCACCGCCTCTAATGACTATATCGCCGAATTAGAAGCGAAAGCGAAGGGTTTCACCGTGCGGATTGATAGTAGCAGTAAAACCAATGGAAGTGGCGTAATTGCCAATGGAAGTGGCGTAATTATCGCTAAAGAAGGGAATATTTACACCGTCCTAACCGCCGATCACGTCCTTTGCGGAGAAATGGCACGCACCGACAGCTGTGCTGATTACACCTACACCGTCGTCACCAGCGACGGCAAAACTCGAAACATCGAGAAAAGCACCATTATTCGGCAGGAAGGGGTAGATTTAGCAGTCTTTCAGTTTGAAAGTCTGGACAATTATCCCGTTGCGGAAATAGCGAATTATAACCCAAATAGCGGTGATTTTGTTTTTGCGGCAGGCTTCCCCAAAATTGGACAAAATCCCTCGAAATGGTTGTTTAGTGGCGGTGCAATTCACGATAAAGAACAGGGATTACTACAAACCCGCCAAAGTCCTTTAAGCACTCAACAAGGGGGAACATTACAAAGTGTTGCTTCTTTAACCGGAGGCTATGAATTAGTTTATACCAGCATCACATTTGGGGGCATGAGTGGCGGTGCAGTCTTAGACTCCCAGGGGAGAGTAATAGGGATTCATGGAAGTTCGGAAACAGCAGGGGTAACGGAAATTCAGTTAGGGTTTAGTTTAGGGATTCCCATTAGCACTTTTATCGGATTGCAAGAAAGATTCAAGGTAAAACCGCAATTATTAACCACTGCTCAACCCCAAGTTAGTCCGCAACAACAACAAGAAATTATTCAAGCGATTACTGGTGTTATTGTTCCTAATACCAATGCGAAGGCGGATATTTGGATACAAAGGGGAGGACAATTATGGCGGTTACGGAGGCATGAGGAAGCAATTAAAGCCTTTGATGAGGCGATTAAGCAAAATGAGTCCGAGAATGTCTATTTAGCTTGGTACGGGAAGGGATTAGCATTAGGTTATTTAGGTAAAGATCAACCAGCTATAGAAGCTTTGCAACAAGCGATTAATACCTTACCTAAACGGGAAGATTTAAAGAAGTTTCACAGTAGTATTTTACAAGAGCAAAGTGTTGTTTATCGCTATTTAGAAAATTATGAGCAAGCATTATCGGTGATTAATCAGGCGATTTCTCTGGTTCCCAATAACCCCAATTACTATAACGAGAAATCGGGAGTATTAAGTCGATTAAAACGCTATGATGAGGGATTAGCCGCAATTACTCAGGCAATTGATCTCGCTCCCCGTGCTGCTTGGTATTTCAGTCGGGGGAATCTTTACTATAACTTGCAGAAATACGATTTAGCCCTCTCTGACTGGAACAAAGCCATTAAAATTAATCCTAATTATGCTGACGCTTACAACAATCGGGGGCTTCTTTACTATGACCAAAAAAAATACGAATTAGCTTTAGCTGACTACAGCAAAGCTATTGACATTAATCCTAATTTAGCTGAGGCTTACAACAATCGGGGGAATCTTTACTATAACTTGCAGAAATACGATTTAGCCCTCTCTGACTACAGCAAAGCCATTGAACTTAATCGTAATTTTGCTGAGGCTTACTACAATCGGGGGAATATTTACTATGACCAACAAAAATACGATTTAGCCCTCTCTGACTACAGCAAAGCCATTGACATTAATCCTAATTATGCTGAGACGTACAACAATCGGGGGAATCTTTACAAAGACTTGCAGAAATACGATTTAGCCCTCTCTGACTACACCAAAGCCATTGACATTTTAGCCCTCTCTGACTACACCAAAGCCATTGACATTAATCCTAATTATGCTGTGGCTTACAACAATCGGGGGCTTCTTTACTTTAACCAAAAAAAATACGAATTAGCTTTAGCTGACTACAGCAAAGCTATTGACATTAATCCTAATTATGCTGAGACGTACAACAATCGGGGGAATCTTTACAAAGACTTGCAGAAATACGATTTAGCCCTCTCTGACTACAGCAAAGCCATTGACATTAATCCTAATTATGCTGTGGCTTACTTAGGTCGGGGGCTTCTTTACCTTCTCCAACAAAAATACGAACTAGCTTTAGCTGACTGGAACAAAGCTATTGAACTTAATCGTAATTTGGCTCTGGCTTACTTAGGTCGGGGGGGTATTTACCTTCTCCAACAAAAATACGAATTAGCTTTAGCTGACTACAGCAAAGCTCTTGAAATTAATCCTAATTTAGCTGAGGCTTACTTAGGTCGGGGGGGTATTTACCTTCTCCAACAAAAATACGAATTAGCTTTAGCTGACTTCAATAAAGCTCTTGAAATTAATCCTAATTTAGCTGAGGCTTACTTAGGTCGGGGGGGTATTTA
>NZ_JASJFB010000406.1:0-18705 GCF_030065455.1 Microcystis sp. M53602_WE12
ACCGCTCAACTAAACTTACTCAAACTTACTTAAAAGCCTGAAAGCTTAGTCATTCGTAGTGGGTCAAGCACTACAGGATTAAACGGCAAACCCTTTATTCCCTGGTCAATGACATCAGGAATTACTTTTCTAATGATGTTAAATGACCCATTGACATCGGCATTTAACAACTGATTTGTTCCCATTTTATACAGTCCCCTAGCTAACCTTTTTCCCTTAAATAATGGTTTTTCTTCACCATATTTAGGTAACTCATCCCTATCTAAAGCACTGGATTGTGAGGTATAGGATTCTTCAGTTATTATGACTTTTATTCCTTTTAATTGAGCTTTGTAGGTTAACATTTCTATTAATCTATAATGGGGAATATTAACAAATTGTTGATTATTCCTTTTTCCTAGATTAAGACATTGTTTTATCCGCTCATTATGCCCAATTATTAATGTCCCTATTTGATGAATAATACACCAATCTATTACTCTTTTACTGGCTGTGTGTAGATAATTTTCTACTCGACAGTTTCGTTTATGGGTTAGGAATAGCAATCTCTTAGATGAGGGTTGATTATTTTGGGTTTTCAGTTGAGATTGTAAGCGGGAACGTTGTTTGTTGTAGAAGGTGTTAATTGCTTTTAACGGTCTGCCATTTACCAAAAGAGGTGCTACACCTGTTTGATTTGTAGTTACAGCCATTAAGTTATTAACTCCTAAATCTACCCCAGCTATCTCTTGTTTATCTGTGGTTTCCGACCGTCTTTCATAGACTATTTCAATGACATAACAGCTACTTTTGGGGACAATTCTCACTTCAATTATTTCTCTTCGGGAAGTGGTCATTTTTAAGCCACTCATAGACAAGTGACAAATTCCTTCTTTTAAAGGTTTTTTATAAATTGATTCCTGAGAATATATCAGCAGGTTTCTTCCTTTGGTTTTGTCCTTATACTTAATAATTTTGGGTTTTCCTAAAAATTTTTCAGGGTGTTTTTTCCAAGCTCTAAAAGCGGCAAAATAACTAATCCAAGCCTGATCTAATCTTCTGATTATCTGCGTGCTTCGGTTTCGTGGGTAAAGCTAAATAATCTGAGGTTTTAGATACCAGATGATAGAGTTGATTAAAACTCAGTTTTTGGGAGTTTTCAAAGAAATATTGGCGATAATGGTAGTTAGCTAGATTGAACAAATTTTTTGACAAGAAGGCATAATGGTCGATTTCTGACCATAAGGGATGGTTTTGACTGATAATATGACGTTCAACTAGCTTCATATCTTGATTATACCTGATAACGTTCTTAAAATCTATCGGTGGACAAAGTTACTTATTTTAGCTGTCTAGCTACAGAAATGAGTAGCTTTAAAAAGCTTTAGGTAGGTTTTTGGTTTCTGTGGTTAACCCTTGCCGGTTCCAAAATCAATCGAGATCACCCTGCCGCTGGACAAGATGCGATCGCTATTCAAACCCTAGAAGCGGCCGGGGCAGTTTTGGTGGGGGCGACCAATATGGATGAGTACGCCTACGGTTTTGTCACCGAAAATGCCCATTATGGTGCCACTGCCAACCCCCGCGATCCTAGTCGCGTCTCGGGGGGATCCTCCGGCGGTTCCGCCGCTGCCGTTGCCGCTAATTTAGTGCCTCTCGCCCTCGGTTCCGACACTAATGGTTCCGTGAGGGTTCCCGCCGCTTGCTGTGGCGTGGTGGGGCTAAAACCCACCTTTGGGCGCGTATCCCGTCAGGGCCTATTTTTGTTCGTTAGTAGTTTAGACCATCCGGGATTTTTTAGCGGCAATGTGGCGGATATGGCGGCTATTTGGAGTCTTTTTGCCAAAAATAACCTTAAAGCTTCTTTAAATGGCTTAGAGGGCGTAAAAATAGCCCTTGCCGACGATTATTTTCAGCAGGGAGCCGAACCAGAAGTATTCGAGGCGGTGACAGCGATCGCCGAACGTTTAGGAGTGAGCCAAAAAATCGCCATTCCCGAAACCGCCCGCGCCAGGGCAGCCGCCTATATAATTACCGCTTCCGAGGGCGCAAATTGGCATTTACCGCGTTTACAGACCAGATTAGAGGATTTTGACCCCGCAACCCGGGATCGCTTCTTGGCAGGGGCATTAATTCCCTCTAGCTGGTATTTACAGGCTCAACGTTTTCGCCGTTGGTATCGCGATCGTCTGCGAGAGATTTTCACCGAAGTCGATATTATCCTCACCCCGACGATTCCCTGTATTGCGCCGCCGTTAGGAGTAGAAAAAATGATTATTGACGGGCAAGAGCTATTAATTAGACCTAATTTAGGCAGATTCACCCAACCTTTTTCTTTTATCGGTTTACCTGCCCTTTCGTTGCCGATTAAACGCCCATCCCGGCTACCGTTAGGTTTACAAATCATCGCCGCACCCGATCGCGAAGACTTAATCCTAAGGGTAGCAAAGGTTTTAGAGGAAATGCTCATAGATATCCCGCATAAGTGAGATTTCAAGGGCGTACTTCCCCTTAAAATCCCTAATTTAGGCACTTATTAAGCGAAAAGGTCATTTTTCCAGTCTGAGTAAACAATCTACTGACTGGGAGACTCCTTTTCAATCACATCTAACCAAGCGGCGGCCGATCGCTCCCAAGTGTCAGTTAGGGCAATTTGACGACATCTTTCGCGCTCTTGGGACAAAAGCTGGGGATTTTTCAGTAATTCGACAATTTTCCAGGCTATAGCTTCCTGAGTAGCCGGAGCGGTTACTTCCCCCGGTACTTTCACACAGTAGTCTTTTTCTCGAAAAACAGCAAAATCCGTCACCACTGGCAGACAACCCACCACTGCCGACTCGCGCACAGAAATACAATCGATCTCACGATAGGTGCAACCGTAGTAATGAATAGCAGAGCGCTCTTTTTCCTCGATTAGTTGACGATAACCCATCATTCCGCGATCAACTACCCCCGGACTAGCTTTAATCAAAGCCATTAAATTATCCCGCCATTCCCTGCGATCGCCACTGCCATCCCGTTTAGTAAAACCATAGTAGAGATGTAACTCGGCTGCGGGAATTGCCGCCTTGATAATCGGCCAGCCATGCTTTAACATCGACTCTAGGCCGCGATAATAACGAGAGGCATAGACTAGACGATAGGGAAGATGCTCGCTTTCTGGCACCGTCTCACTTACAGCCAAAAGGGAAGTATCGATACCATTAGGAACAATCGGACATTGATTATCGGCACAGAAATCCAGTAAATCCCTTTGATATTGGCTTTTACAGAAAATTTTGTCGTATCTAGCCAAAATTTCGGGGGTATAGGAGTCTGCTGGCACTTTAATATCTTGCCAATCAAAAAAAATTCGTTCTGCCTTGGTACCAGGACGGCAATAGGTGGGATGACGAGAGATCACCAATGTCTCAAAGTGATCCTGCCAATTCATCTGGTAATAATTAACATAGCGAATACCGTCCTGTTCCCCTTCCATACCCTCACAATTGCCAAAAATCGTCACTTTATAGCCGCGTTTCGTCCATTCTTGGGCTAAAAAAGCCACCGATGCCTGGGTACCACTGGCCCCCCGTTGCCAAATTTCCGCCGGACGCATGGGACGATATTTTTCTGTGTAAATAACGATCGATTTTTTCGGCCAACGACGGGCGCTCAAACGCTGTTTAATTTGAAATAGGGAAGGTGCGCTGGCCCGTAGCCATTGTTTGAGATTAGATTGTAGGGATGGAGTAGCTTGTGACACTCTTTTTCTCCAAGATCGAGGAAAAATAGGGGCGATGGGTGATAGAGTCTTAGTTTCTCGAATTTAACTCGATTTCTCGACTCAGTAGAACAATTCGAGCCTATCATATAATGGGTTCAAGTCAAAAATCAATCTTTTTATTGCCATCTATCTGCCAGAAAATCTATGAAAATTGTCATCCCGATCGTGTTTTATCGCAAAGGAGGAGTAGAAAGAGTCATTATCTCTTTAATACCTAGCTTATTAGAATACGTCGAACAAATTATTATCGTTATCCCTCGTAATGACATTGAATATTTTAAGTCTTTAATGCCTGATTCCGATAAACTTATCTACGAAGATTTTGCTTTTTACCCCCAGAGTTTTGAGACAAAATTAATCTATTTTTATGGTCTTCTAGCGAATTTTTATAAAACCCTAAGACTGACTTCTATTCATCGTCTTTTCTCTCGTAGAATTGAACTTTTACGCATCGAAGCAAGAATTAATCAGATTATCAAGCGTTACCAAGCTGATCACTGTTTGTATGGAATGACTAATCGGATTTCTCCTCCTAATGTCAAGGTTACTTTAAGTGGCATTATTTATGATGTCTTTTGGCAATTTGCTCCCTTAACTTACTCAGAATCCTATCAAGAACCCTACAATGAAGTCTTAAAAGAATGGTTAGATAATGCCGATCTACTCTTCACAATTTCCCAAAAAACTAAAGACGATGTTTTAAAAGTTTTTCCCAATGCTACCTATGCTAGTAAATTAAAAGCTGTACCTTTAGCAGGATTTGTCGAGCAGTCTAATCCCAAGAGTGATTTAGTCAAAAGTGAGCTAGTTAATTTTTATTTTCCCTCCTCCTTTGGTATCTACAAAGATCATCTGACTTTGCTCAAAGCAGCCATGACACTAGCTAAAAAAGGTTTAAAATTTCAAATAGTTTTTATTGGTAAAGAAACCGATAATCTAGTTAGTGGAAATTTGCAATTATCTCAACAGTCTAAAACCCAAGAATACCAAGATTATCTCAAGGAATGTACCCGACTTTATCGGGAAAATCAAGAAATTTTCGAGAGTCATATCAAGGGATTAGGTTATCAAGACTATGAAACCTTGCAATTTTATTATCAAACCTGTTCCTCTGTGGTATTTCCCTCAAAATACGAAGGTTTTGGATTGGCAATAGCGGAAGCCATTTTACAAGGTATTCCCGTTATCGCTTCCGATTTAGAAGTGTTTCAAGAACAGGTAGAATTATATAATTGTCCCGAAAGAGTGCAATTCTATCCTAGGGGAGATGCGGACAGTTTAGCCAACTGTTTAGAACAATTTATCCTCAATCCAATTCCTCGCTTGTTACCCGAAGATATCCCCAATAAAATTAATCTCTGGACTTGGGAAGATGTGGCAAAAAAATATGTAGAACTACTGAAAGAAAATGCAGGTTACTGATCTCTATATCTACCCGATTAAATCCTGTCGAGGTATTCAATTATCCCAAGCTGAAGTGACTCCTAAAGGGTTACTCTGGGATCGAGAAATGATGTTAGTGGATGGCAAGGGTAAATTTATCACTCAAAGGGAATATCCGCAATTAGCCACCGTTTCTGTCACGATTACAGGAGATAATTTTTCTCTGAAAACATCTCAAGATTCCCTGACTTTCCAGCCTAATTTCACAGGAGAAAAAAGAGCGGTTCAAATCTGGGAATCTCACACCATAGCCATGGATCAAGGAGATGAAATCGCCGAATGGTTTGAGAAAATTCTCGACATTCCCTGTCGTTTAGTGCGACAATCTCCCGATTATCCACGTCCCGCGAATCCTCGCTATGCGGGGAATGATCATACTCCCGTCAGCTTTGCCGATGGTTATCCAATTTTATTAACTAATACTGCTTCTTTAGAGGACTTAAATCGGCGTTTAGTTGCACCGGTGCCGATGAATCGTTTTCGGCCTAATATTGTTATTAGTAGCGATCGAGCTTTTAGCGAAAGTAGTTGGCAAAAGATCACAATTGGAGAGATAAATTATGCCCTAGTTAAACCCTGTAGTCGCTGTATTATCACCACCACCGATCAAGAAACAGGTAGGAGAAATCCCCAGCAAGAACCTTTAAAAACCTTAAGCACTTTTCGCAGTTTCCCCGGGGGCATCATGTTCGGAGAAAATGTCATCCCTGAAAAGATAGGTACAATTAAAGTCGGCGATCCTATTACCGTAATCTAGAGATCTAGAGATATAGGGGGATAGGGGATAGGGAAATGGGGTTATCAGTTATCAGTTATCAGTTATCAGTTATCAGATGTGAGTTTTCAGTTCACTGATTACTGTTCACTGTTCACAGCAAAAAACTCCCCACTCCCCACTGATAACTGTGCGGGCATCAAGGTTAAGATAAATAACCATAAGAACAATACTTGACTAGAGACACTGAAACCATGCCCCTTGATACCGCATCGATTTTAGAAGTATTACGTCCCGTTCAAGATCCAGAACTGCAAAAAAGCCTAGTGGAATTGAACATGATCCGCAATGTGGCGATCGATGGCGGAAAAGTTAGCTTTACCCTAGTTTTGACCACTCCTGCCTGTCCTTTGCGCGAATTTATCGTGGAAGACTGCCAAAAAGCTGTTAAACAGCTGCCCGGGGTGGAAAGTGTCGCTGTGGCAGTAACTGCCGAAACCCCGCAACAAAAAGCTTTACCCGATCGCCAAGGTGTGGAGGGGGTTAAAAATATTATCGCCGTTTCCAGTGGTAAGGGCGGTGTGGGAAAAAGTACCGTGGCTGTCAATATCGCCGTCGCCTTGGCTCATTTAGGGGCAAAAGTGGGGCTATTAGACGCGGACATCTACGGCCCCAACGCCCCGACAATGTTGGGCTTAAATGACGCACAAGTGACGGTACAGGGCGCAAATGGCGAGATATTGGAACCCGCTTTCAACCATGGCATCAAAATGGTTTCCATGGGCTTTTTGATCAACCCCGATCAACCGGTAATCTGGCGCGGTCCGATGTTAAACGGCATTATCCGTCAGTTTCTCTATCAAGTCAATTGGGGCGATTTAGACTATTTAATCGTCGATATGCCTCCCGGTACCGGGGATGCACAATTAACTTTAATTCAATCGGTCCCCCTAGCGGGTGCGGTGATTGTCACCACTCCCCAGACGGTTTCTTTAATTGATGCGCGCCGGGGTTTAAAAATGTTCCAACAGCTAGGGGCGCGGGTTTTGGGTATCGTGGAAAATATGAGTTATTTTATCCCTCCCGATCAGCCCGATCGCTCCTATGATCTATTTGGGTCCGGTGGTGGGGAAAAAACCTCACAAGAATTGGGCATTCCTTTACTGGGATGTGTGCCTCTGGAGATAGCCCTACGAGAAGGCGGTGATACTGGTGTACCAGTTGTCTTGGGGCAACCAGAATCGGCCTCAGCTAAAGCCCTGATAGCGATCGCTCGTCAGGTGGCGGCGAAAGTATCCGTGGCAGCCTATAGTTAGGGTTTGCGGCAAAAAGTTTTTCGGTGGGGGCAGGGTGTGGGGTGTAGGGTGTAGGGTGTAGGGTGTAGGATTTTACCCATTTTCAGGGAAAAAGTCCCTAAATTTTCCCCCCGATCACTCCAATGTCCGGTGCTTTTGGATTTCAAAAAGGTCTAAAAGTCTTATCGAACAATGTTTTTAGATTTATTCAGCAAACCCTAGTTAGTTAGTAAATTTGGGGAGAGAAACGGTGAGAAGACAGTCCCTTATTAGTAGGAAACTAAGCGGTTTTAATGAGCGGTTTAGCTTCATTTTCCGGGATATAGCCCAAATTGATTGGCTTTTGTTCGTTTTGGTGACGGGTTTAACCGTTTTCGGTGGTTTAATGATTCGTAGTGCCGAAAGGAACACCACTGCTCTCGACTGGTGGCAACACTGGTTATTCGGGGCCGTGGGAGTGGCGATCGCTTTATTTCTGGCCCGTTGTCGTTACGAAAGTCTGCTGAAATGGCACTGGTTAACCTATCTTCTCACCAATCTCTCCCTAATTGCGGTAATTGTCCTAGGGGTGACGGCGAATGGGGCGCAAAGTTGGATTAATATCGGCAGTTTTAACGTGCAACCGTCGGAATTTGCCAAGGTAGGTTTAATTATCACCCTAGCAGCCCTCCTACATCATCGTCCCGCCGATAATCTTTTTGCGATCGCTCGTGTCTTTGCCGTCACTGCCATCCCCTGGGTGTTAATTATGGCGCAGCCGGACCTGGGGACGGGATTAGTCTTTGGGGCAATTACCCTAGGCATGATTTACTGGGCTAATGCGAAACTGCCTTGGATGATTATCCTCTTATCTCCCCTCGCATCGGTTTTTCTGTTTAATTTACTTTTTCCTGCTTGGATTGTTTTAGCAATTATCATCGCTGTGCTTGCTTGGTTTACCCTTCCCTACCGTTTTTTATCTACTTTCATCGTGGTGGCAACTAATCTGGCAGTGGGTAAATTAGGCGAGGTTTTTTGGGGTTTATTAAAAGAATATCAAAAAGATCGTTTAACCCTATTTCTTGACCCAGAAAAGAATCCTTTGGGGGGAGGTTATCAATTAATTCAATCCCGCATTGCCATCGGCTCTGGAGAATTATTGGGACGGGGATTACACCAAGGCACCCAAACCCAATTAAATTTTATTCCCGAACAACACACCGATTTTATCTTCTCCGTAGTCGGGGAAGAATTCGGTTTTGTCGGCAGTATTCTAGTTTTAATAGCTTTCTGGTTAGTTTGTTGGCGTTTGTTAGTCATTGCTAATACTGCCAAAGAAAACTTCGGTTCTTTAATAGCGATCGGTGTTCTCTCGATGATCGCTTTTCAGGCAATTCTTAATATTAGCATGACCGTGGGATTAGCCCCGATTACAGGGATTCCTTTACCCTGGTTAAGTTATGGACGTTCATCTTTATTAACCAATTTTATTGCCTTGGGTTTAGTGGAATCCGTGGCTAATTATCGCCCCCGTAAGCGTTTGTACTAAGTAGTTGTACAGATATCAGTTATCAGTGATCAGTTATCAGTGATCAGTTATCAGATTTGAGTTTTAAGTGTGGAGTATTAAATCCCACTTTCCGCACTTCTTAACATTCAATTGATGATTTTTACTAATATATTCCTTCCAAACCCTTGCCAGTAAGAATTATAACTACAATGATGGATTTTGATCAAGGTGAAGAATTGTAAATTTTTTTCTCAGAAAAAATCAATTATTGAAAATGTTCTCAATAGTAGTTTCTACAATCAAGGTTTTTCGTTAAAACATCTTGGGGAATGTAAAAACATATACAAGTATATGAAGATATGCTGAATGTCGGATTTAGCAGAAATTGTTCTTAAGTGCTTGACATTGGCCAGATTAGTGCTTATGATGTTTCCCATCACCCAAATAAAAGCAAATTATTTGCACAATCCCAATTCTGAAAGCCATGCACAGCAAAGCTTTCAAGGGTTAGTACAGGTTGTTAGTTTTGTCTGAGTGATTAAACCTATTCACTCGAAATTACCAGAGGAATAACTATGGCATATCCCAACGATCAACAAGGTAAAGCACTTCCTTTCTTTGCTCGTTTCTTGTCCGTAAGCAAAGAGGAATCTTCCATCAAGTCTCCTTCCCCTGAGCCTACCTTCGGGACGACCTTTAAATACCCTTCTGACTGGGAAGATTATTAAACTCAGATCACTTGAGTAATTACAGCACTTTTCTTGATTACACCGTACAGACAAAAAGCTAAAGGCTCCACTAAGCAAGGCTTGCAGCCAAAAAAACTGCACGTTGAGATCCTGAGAAGTGCTGTAAAGTAACTTTAGTAATTACTCAAGAAAAAAACAAATACTGCAATTAGTTAAGCAAAAGCAGCAATTTTTTCCGCCTTTTATTGAGATTCTTCTCGATAAATATCCGCCCAAAAGCCTTAAAATGGGTTAAAATATAGGGATTTGCAATTGACATGAAAGAATCGCCTAAAGTTGTTTTATTGTTGACCCATAGCGGCGATTTTTTCACGATTGACCGCGTGGCTGAGGCGATAGAAAAAAAAGGAGCCACACCTTTTCGCTTAGATACCGATAAATTTCCCTTAGAGGTTCAACTAACAGCCCAATTTAATGGTAAAAAAAGTTTTTATCAATTAACCTATAACCATCAATCTATTGATAGTCAACAGGTGCAATCTGTTTGGACAAGACGTATTTGGCAGCCTGAACTAACAGGGGATTTAGATCCTCAGTTTCGGGAGGTTTGTGTGCGAGAATCCCAGACGACTTTGGCTGGTTTTTGGGATAGTTTAAGGTCAGCGCGTTGGTTAGATAATTTAGCGCAAATTGAGAAGGCTAAAAATAAGTTATTACAACTTCGTTTGGCCTCAGAAGTTGGCTTGATTATCCCCCCCACTTTAGTGACCAATAATCCTGATGCTGCCCGGGAGTTTTTTTCCCAGGTTCAGGGAAGAATGGTGAGTAAATTGTTAACTGCGATCGCCCGCAGTATGGAGTCGCCGGAATTTTTTCTTTATACCAGTAGGGTGAAAGCAGAAGACCTTGAGGAAGCGGAATCTTTACGCTATTGTCCTATGGTTTTTCAAGCGGAAATTCCCAAACAATTAGAATTGAGAGTTGTCGTGGTTAATGGACAGACATTTGTGGGAGCTTTAGAATCTTCTCAGTATAATAATTCAGCCGTAGATTGGCGAAGACCGGGTATTGATCCGGGTGCTTGGCAACATCATACTTTACCTGATTCACTATTGCAGCAACTTCAGATTTTTATGGCTAATTTAGGGTTGAATTTTGGGGCGTTTGATTTTATCTTAACTCCTGGGGGAGAATACATTTTTTTAGAAGTTAATCCCTGTGGTGAGTGGGGAATGTTAGAACGGGATTTAGATTTACCTATTTCTAATGCGATCGCTGATTTTTTAGTATGCTAAAAATCAAACCAAAACCTAATCAGGATTTTGAGGATTTTAGGATTATCAAGATTCTCAATCCAAAATCTAATCAGGATTCTCAATCCCAAATCATCAAGGAGATTTATGACCGTTTTACTTGTTACTTTTAGCAACGATAATGAAAGTATTCCTCTGGTAATCAAAGCCATAGAAACGATGGGGAAAAAAGCCTTCCGTTTTGATACCGATCGCTTCCCTACAGAGGTGAAAGTTGATCTTTACTCAGGCGGTCAAAAAGGCGGAATTATTACCGATGGAGAACAAAAATTAGAGCTAAAAGAAGTTTCTGCTGTCTGGTATCGACGCATGAGATACGGACTAAAATTACCCGATGGGATGGATAGTCAATTTCGCGAAGCTTCTCTTAAGGAATGTCGGTTAAGTATTCGAGGAATGATTGCTAGTTTATCTGGCTTTCATCTTGATCCAATTGCTAAGGTAGATCATGCCAATCATAAACAATTGCAGTTACAAGTGGCGCGACAATTAGGTTTATTAATTCCGGGGACTTTAACTTCTAATAATCCTGAAGCTGTCAAGCAATTTGCTCAGGAGTTTGAAGCGACGGGAATTGTGACTAAAATGCTTTCTCAATTTGCTATTTATGGAGACAAGCAAGAGGAAATGGTTGTTTTTACCAGTCCTGTTACTAAGGAAGACCTAGATAATTTGGAAGGTTTGCAATTTTGTCCAATGACTTTTCAGGAAAACATTCCTAAAGCTTTGGAATTACGCATCACTATCGTCGGTGAACAAATATTTACGGCGGCGATTAATTCCCAACAATTAGACGGCGCTATCTACGATTGGCGAAAAGAGGGAAGAGCGCTCCATCAACAATGGCAACCCTACGATTTACCGAAAACTATTGAAAAACAACTACTAGAATTAATGAAATATTTCGGTCTTAATTATGGTGCAATTGATATGATTGTCACACCAGATGAACGTTATATCTTTTTAGAAATTAATCCCGTTGGCGAGTTTTTCTGGCTAGAACTTTATCCTCCTTATTTTCCTATCTCCCAGGCGATCGCTGAAGTCCTCGTCAACTCATAAACCAACAAATACAGAGCCAGAGTATTTTATCGCATCGACGAGGCTCTGACTCCAGATTTCCCCCCGACTACTGACTTGAAAGAGGGTGTAGGGTGTGGGGTGTGGGGTGTAGGGTGTGGGGTGTGGGGTGTGGGGTGTAGGGTGTGGGAAGTGGGGAAGTGGGGAGTTTTCTCAGTGAACTGATAACTGATAACTGATAACTGATAACTGATAACTGATAACTGATAACTGGCTCCTAACCCCACCAACAAACTTTTTCAGCAAACCCTACTTAATTTCCAGACCAAGACTTTCTCTCGTGCTTCTATCAGATCCATGCCGATTTTTTCTAAAACTCGCTTTGAAGCTATATTATCGGGAGCGCAGCCAGCGGTCACTGTTTGCATACCAGGTTGAGAAAGTGTCCAGTCCATCATTGCTTTTGTCGCCTCAGATGCGTAGCCTTGTCGTCGATATAACGGTGCTACTTGATAGCCAATTTCTACAGCATCTGTGGGTAAACCTGTGACATCAGGAACAATTTTGATCATCACATGACCAATAAGGGTATTTTCTGCTTGATGAATAATTAAACTCCCCCACCCCCACTCATTTTGTAAGGGGAATTGCAGCAAAATATTCGCAATATCAGGGAAAGCTTGAATCAACTCTTGTTCGGCCCAGTCAGCTGCAACTTTTACCCCCAAAATTGTTGCTAATTCATCGATACCTATAATTGCGGCCTTGAGAAGTTCAAGCTTGAAGGGGACTAAATATAATCGTTCCGTCACCAGTTTTTCCAGTGCTTTCATTTGATAAAACTCCTATACCAGTTATCAGTTATCAGTTATCAGTTATCAGTTAGTAGCTTGTTAATCAACTTACCCAGCAAAAACCTCATTCTCTAGTTCTCCTGAGAGGGGGAAGTCTGAAAAATTTTCCCTACCCCCTACACCCTACCCCCCACACCCTGTCTCAATTTCAATCTGTTTGTCACCCCATTAGCTATATTCTCACCCATTTTAAGGTTTTTGGGTCTTTATCATAATGATAATTAAAACCATCTTTGGCAGTAATGATTTTACCTAAACTGGCACGACTCCGGACGTTACTTAAAGAATAATCAGTTAGAGACTGCATTTGTTGATGGGACAAACCTTCGGCTATTTCAGAAACTCCTGCAATTTCCGCATCATGCTCAGTTTTAACCTCAGACAAAGTCTCTATTTTTACCGCCGAAAAATTTTCTGATTTTTTTGACATCATCACTAGGTTATTCACTTTTTTGCGCTGATAATCTTCTACAGTTGACAGCTGCCAATGGGAATTTTCTGTTAACTCTAAGACCCATCGATGATAATTAAATAAACTTTCCCGATGACCAACACTAATAAAAGTGGTTTCACTTTCCTGTAATTGCTGATATAAGCTGGCTTCATTGGCCAAATCTAAAGCGCTAGTTGCTTCATCTAAGATAGTAAAAGTGGGTTTAGTGATTAATAGTCGAGCAAAAGCTAGTCTTTGCTGTTCTCCGAGGGATAAAATCTGTTCCCAATTGACTTGTTTATCTAAGGTATTTTTGTCAGTTAATAAATGTTGCAGGTTGACTTTTTTTAAGATATTTTCTAATTCTTCATCGCTCACCTGTTCATTGGTATGGGGATAAAGTAATTGCTGCCGTAAAGTGCCAAGGATAATATAAGGACGTTGGGGTAAAAATAACATTTTAGCTAAAGGAGGACGCACTAAACGGCCGCTACCTGCTTTCCATAAACCGGCGATTGCTCGTAACAAGGAACTTTTTCCTCGACCACTGGGGCCAATAATGAGTAGGCTTTCTCCCAAAGGGACAGAAACCGATAAATTCTCCACAATTACCTTTTCATAATCGGGAGTTTGTAGGGTAAAATTTTCAAAAGCTAGACGATTATCTTCCAGGGTGGTAATACGACTTAAGTTTTTCGGCTCTTCACTGGCAACTTTTAAGGCATCTGTCAAGGTAGCTAACCGTTCAATATAACTTGAAACTTTACCCGATGTTCCCCATTCAGTAATTAATTGTCCCAAGGCATTAGAAAAAAGAAAACAGCATAAACTCGCTTGACTAATTTCCCCATAATCGATTTCATTTTTAATAAACATCGGGGTCAAAATAAACATTGAAAATACACTAATCGCTGACTGATAACCTCGATTAAAAAGATTATTAAACCGTTCCCAATTGATCAGTTTTTCCGAGCTTTGAATAACCCGTTGAAAACGGCCTTCAATGATTTTTTCTTCCTGCTCTTCTCCCTGAAAAAAAGCAATGGATTCGGCGTGGTTACGCACATGGGTTAAAGCATAATTATAATCAGCTTTATTATTAAGCTCCGATTGATTAATTTTGTTTAATTCTTGAGTTAGATAAATTGCTATTAAATTTCCTGCGATCGTATAAATTATCAGATAAACCGCAATTTGCCGAGAAATTGTCCAAAGAATAATCGCAAAAGTAATCATTTGTAACCCTTTTTCCACGAAGGTGATTAATAACCTTAGGGTCATGGTCGTAATTGGTTCAATTTCTTGAGATAATCTTTGATCGGGATTTTTTAAAGCTGAGGTAAAATCAATATTATAATAAGCGCGAGCATTGAGATACTTTTTAACGGTTTGTTTGGTTAACCACTTATACCAATCTAAGGCTACTTTGCGACGAATAAATTGAGAAAAAGCAAATAACCCCGTTGTTAATATAATCAACAAACTGGATAACCACAGCGTATTTAGATATTTAGAAAGATCTCTATCTTCAATAATAATGTCGAGTACATAACGATTCCAGTAGCTACTAAAAGCTTCTACCCCCACCGTTGCCAAGATACTTAAAAGGATCAAAGCTGACATCCCCCAAGAAATGATCACATCTCCAAAGGCGCGTCCATTTAACTCCGTTGGATACCAATAGGGTTGAGCGACAATTTTTAGGCTTTCCCAAAATTGACCAAATAGTGAAAAGGGATTATTGGCGGACTGGTCGGACACAACAGGGTTTTCCGTTGCTTGTTTAGTAGTATATTGAGGCATCTAGATCCAATTGGCAGTTCTTTTACTGTTCTCTTGACAACTCGCTATCATATTGTAGCGGCAGAATTACCTCTTGTTGTCTTTTGATAACATTTTTATCTAGAAGATGAAAGCCAGCTATGGCCAGAAAGCTCTGACTTGACTAAGAACTACTTGACCCACTTTTGTTACTGTGGCAGTCTAGATGCTGTTTACTGGTCACTGAAAAACCCCCGTCTCTCAATCTCCGTCATCCTCAAAATGATTAGCTAGTAGGAATTTTTGACTGGTATTCAACTCTTGCCAAAGCTGGTTAATTTTCTCGTAAGCTTCCGTGGAGGTAAGCTTTCCCCCACTGTGTAAACCAGCGATAAAAGAGACTCTCAGGGCGAATTCCTGCAAATTAGCGTTAAAAACTAAATTTTGTGGCGTGAATAAACCCCTGTAGCTGGTTTTAGGGTAGAGAAAGTTATCTTTAGAATTGAATTTTTCCATTGTTACCGACCCCCCAGTATAGGATACCTACATTATTATATGTTTAACCTTTTGTTAACCCAAGCTTAACCTAAGAATTTAAACCTGTCTCTAGATTCTAGAAGAGTAGCTGCTGAACTTGATTAGCTGCCGCTATCCCAGAAGTTAAGGCCGTTTCTAGGGAAGAATTTCTCGATAAATCTCCCCCTTGACACCAATCACCACAGGCAACTAGAGGTAAAGGACTATTAACACTTAAACAGGGTACAGCTAAACCCTGACGGACTAAAGCATAACGCCAACGGTGCAGCTGAGACCAATCCGGGAGAGGCAAAGAAGCGCGAGAGAGCAAATCTAGCTTAACTGCTTCTAAATCCTCGCTATCGAGATATTTAACCGCAAAATCTCCACTACTATGCACAACAAAGACATAATCAGGGGATGATTGCCGTTTACTGCTATCAAGTCCTAACCAAGCGATATCGGTGGAGGGAGCAACTGCGGGTAAAGAATCGCCATAACCCGCCATTACCGTTAAACAGGGATCGTAAACGATTGATCGCAATTCTGGCATAGTAGTTATGGGAGAGTTTTCTAACAATAACGCTGCTTGCGGGGCGGGAATAGCTAAGACAATCGCCGAAAACTCCCCCCGAATTTGACCGTTATTGTTTAAAACCCATTTTCCTTGACGATTTTCCAGACGAGTAACCAGAAAATCTCGTTCAATTTCTAACCCTTGAGCTAAAAATTTCGCCACGCTATTGATGCCAGAAGGAGCAACATAGCTAGAATCAAACCAAGAAGTAACTAGATTCTCTCTCAGGAGATTATCAATTAAAGCCGCCGTTTTTTCGCCCTGAATAGTCAAAAAAGGCAAGCCATGATCCACAGCCATCTCTTGATTGGCTCGATTAACCCGTCGCGTGGCTAAACGACCACCAATGCCTCTAGACTTATCAAATAGCTTAACAGTATAACCTCGATCGCACAACTGACGAGCGCAGGTTAACCCGGCTAAACCCGCGCCAATGATCCCAACCTTAATCGAAAAATTTGTCACTAGCCTTCCTAATCCTGTGAACCCTTGAGTTAATATTAGTAGTAATCAGCACTAGCGAAACTAAGTTGATTATTGGGGCTGAGGAGGACAAACCACATTGGACGAACTACGCACAGCTTTGGAGTTAGCCACCGAGGAGGAACTGCAGCAAATCACTAACATCCTCTTTTGCCGTCGTTTTAACCCTCTCGATTATCTACGAGCGCCGGACGCAATCGCCGTTCAAAGTCAAGATTGGGATAGTTGGTTAGATAGCGTCGAGGATCGTTTTCGTTATTTGGCTGCCGATGGTGTGACAGTGTTAAAAGGTCAAACGGAAAAAGTTAGTTATCGTCAAATTCTCGTCCGTGTCTGTCATTTCCTCAAGGTTCCCTACTCCCAAAAAATGCCGACAACGGAAATTGAAGCGGAAATCTATCTTCACCTCGTTAACAAAGCTTGGAAACGTCTCCCCCCATCGGAACAAAAATCCCTCTCGATTCAAATTCAAAAGGCACTCGCGGATTCCCACACTCCCCAACCCTTACCCGTTCACCTACAACACAATCCCCTCGATATAGTCCTCAAAGGCAGTAGCGTCATCGCCGTTAATTCTATCCTGAAACCGATTCTGCTCAAACATATCGCCGGGCAGTTCGCTCTCCATTTTGCCCGCTATCAAGGGGCAAAAACTGCCCTAGTCCAGGGTGGGGCAATTGCTAATCAATTAGCCCTACAAACGGCTAAACAGGGCATGACTACGGCGGCGGCCCGCTACGGAGCGGTCAGAACCGTGTTAAGTTTGGTAGGACCGGCTCTATGGGGTTGGTTTATTGCCGATCTCGGTTGGAAAGCGATCGCCACCGATTACGGCCGGATTATCCCGACTATTTTTGCCCTTGCCCAAATTCGTCTGACCCGTGACGATTGTTGGCAACCTGCATAACATGAAAAAGATTTTTTGTCAAGGGTGGGAGTGGAATTTAATACTTTTTTCAGTTTTTATCGCCATGATGCTGCCGGAGTTAGCGGGTATCGGCATTATTATCGTCTTAATTAGGGTTTTTACCGGCAATTTTCGGGCAATTATCCAGTCACGTCTCAATCAAGGTCTCGGTATCGTCACTCTTTGGTTAATGATTAGTGCCAGTCTTTCCCCAACTCCGGGGGATGCTTGGATTGGTTTAGGAAATTTCCTGCCCTTTTTCTTCTTTTTTAGCAATATTCGGCAATTAATTAAAAAACCCTCTCAATTGCGTCAACTAGCTTGGGTGATGGTTATTCCGTCGGTTTGGGTAGTGGTGATGGGATGGGGACAAATTTTTCTCGGTTGGCAAAAACCGGAAGCATTAAAAGGGATTTTTACCTGGCCCTACGGGGCGGGGGGTGAACCGAGCGGGCGGATGTCTTCGGTTTTTATGTATGCTAATCTTTTGGGGGCTTATTTATTAATAACTCTGATTTTAGCGATCGGTTTATTAATTCTAACTTTGCGGCAGTGGCACAGACAAAGAAATACCCTTTTAAATCTCAAAGTCGGGTTTTTAACTTTAACCATATTGATCGACGGTGTAGGGCTATTTTTAAGCAATTCTCGCAATGCTTGGGCCTTAGCCTTTTTAGGAGGCCTAATTTTCGCCCTTTATCTGGGTTGGAATGCCTTAGTCGCCGGTTTTATCCTCTTGGGGGGGGTGATTTCCCTCGCTTCTTGGGGACCAAATCCTTTAAGGGATAGTGTGCGTTTTTTGGTTCCTAGGGCGATTTGGGCGCGATTATCCGATGAAATGTTCCCTGATCGCCCTCTAGCGACTCTCAGAGCAACCCAATGGCGTTTTACTCTCGAAATGACCCAAGAAAGACCCCTATTCGGTTGGGGATTACGCAGTTTTACACCTCTCTACGAAAAAAGTCAGGGATTATGGTTAGGTCATCCCCATAATTTATATTTGATGTTAATGGCAGAAACGGGAATTATTGGCTTAATTTTATTGTCTGTTTGGGTGGGTTGGATTTATGCCCAAGGGGTGCGTTTATTAATCTTTTTACGACAACAAAAAGCCGGGGGGGAGTTAATTATCTTTACCTATCTGGTAGCTTTTGGCGCTTGTGTTTTATTTAATCTCGTCGATGTCACCCTCTCCGATGTCAAGATTAATACTATTGTTTGGTTTCTCTTGGCTGCTATTGCCGGGGTCAGTCAAAGGTTAAATTATGAATTATGAATTGGGAAGTGGGAAGTGGGAAGTGGGAAGTGGGGAAGTGGGGTGTGGGGTGTAGGGTGTAGGGTGTGGGAATTGGGGAAGTGGGGTGTGGGGTGTGGGGAAGTGGGGTGTAGGGTGTGGGAATTGGGGAAGTGGGGTGTGGGGTGTGGGGTGTGGGGTGTGGGGTGTGGGGTGTGGGGAGAATAAATA
>NZ_JASJFB010000184.1:0-1003 GCF_030065455.1 Microcystis sp. M53602_WE12
CGAACAAGTCTCAATTGAGCGAGGAGAAATTGTCACAGCGGGGCCAGACGTGAAAGCAATTATCCTGAATGGATTGGGATTTGTCTCCGGGTCCTTGTATTTATTTCCTCAATTTTTTGAAGATAAAGCAAGCGAACATTTGCTGGGAGAGGGCATCGAACCCAAACTCCTGAATGATGATAAAATTGGTCGAGTAATGGACAAACTTTATCAACTGGATGTTTCGGGTATTTTCCTACTCATTAGTTTAGCGGCCGTAAAAAAATTTGGTGTAGCGACCGAGAATTGCCATTTAGATTCGACTTCTCTATCAGTGGAAGGAGAATATAAAAAGGAATACCCAACAGTAGAAATCCTGAAATCAGGAGCAGTTGGAGAAGAAATTGAAACCAGACAACAGCCAATAAAACGTCAATTCAAAAATGAAACGCATCAACCTCAAGAGTTGACAAAGAAAGGCTCATCAGGTACTGTCTGATCATTAACAACAACAAATCAGACCCAAAAACCAGCCGAAAACATCTTAACATAGAACAAAGAAACTTGCTCTACCAACTTAGTCAAGAGGGAAATTTATCTCAACGGCAAATGGCCGTCTGGCTCGGATGTCATCAAAGCACGACCAGCGCGAGAATTAAGAAGGAATCAAAGTTCTCTGGGCTGCTATCTACCTGACACAGCACAAGCTAAGAGCGAGACGCGCACCAAAAATGCCAAACAACTCTTTTAAAATGTCAGCGAGTCGGCCTTAGAGTTGGTGAAAAAAGGATTGAAATATTATCATAGGGTTTGCTGAATAATGGTAAGTAGGTGGGTGGAATTAAATAGGGTTTGCTGAATAATGGTAAAACCCTTTTAAAATAAGGCTTTTGACCTGTTAAAGTCCGATGTTAGTGCAAGAAAATAGGATTGGGACTTTCAAAAACCTTGCATTATCCTTCTTGTAGTACATAGATTGGTACAAAAAACAAGGGCAACAAAGCCCGAAACGACCGACTCCTGA
>NZ_JASJFB010000313.1:0-6504 GCF_030065455.1 Microcystis sp. M53602_WE12
CGACGTGGTTTTAATCTCTGGTTTCGATGGTGGGACCGGTGCCTCACCCCAAACCTCGATTAAACACGCGGGTTTACCCTGGGAGTTGGGACTAGCAGAAACCCATCAAACATTGGTGTTAAATAATCTTCGCAGTCGCATTGCGGTGGAAACCGATGGCCAGATGAAAACCGGGCGCGATGTGGTGGTGGCAACCCTATTGGGGGCCGAAGAATTCGGTTTTTCCACCGCGCCACTGGTAACGTTGGGCTGTATTATGATGCGGGTTTGTCATCTTAATACCTGTCCGGCGGGGGTAGCGACCCAGGATCCGTTATTACGGAAGAATTTCATCGGGGATCCTGAATATACGGTGAATTTCATGAAATTTATCGCCCAGGAAGTGCGGGAAATTATGGCCGAATTGGGATTCCGCACCTTAAATGAAATGGTGGGGCGAACTGATGTATTAGAGCCGAAACAGGCGGTAGAACATTGGAAAGCGAAAGGAATTGACCTAACTCCGATTCTCTATCAACCGGAGGTAGCTCCAGAGGTAGGACGCTATTGCCAGATTCCCCAGGACCACGGTTTAGATAAGTCCTTGGATATAACCGTTTTACTGGATTTATGCAAGGATGCCATTGAAAAAGGCGAAAAAGTCAAGGCGACACTACCGATTAAAAATATTAACCGCGTGGTGGGGACGATTTTAGGCAACGAAATCACTAAACGTCACTGGGAGGGTTTACCCGAAGATACCGTACATCTCCATTTTCAGGGCAGCGCGGGGCAAAGTTTCGGTGCTTTTGTTCCCAAAGGGGTGACACTGGAGTTAGAAGGGGATGCCAATGATTATGTGGGTAAGGGTTTAAGCGGTGGCAAAATCATCGTTTATCCGCCCAAAGGTTCCACTTTTGTGGCCGAGGATAATATTATCATCGGTAATGTGGCTTTATACGGCGCGACCAGTGGTGAGGTGTATATTTCTGGGGTTGCTGGGGAACGTTTTGGGGTGCGTAACTCTGGGGTGACTACGGTGGTTGAGTCCGTTGGCGACCACGCTTGCGAGTATATGACGGGGGGTAAAGTCGTTGTTTTAGGGCCCACCGGTCGCAATTTCGCCGCCGGAATGAGTGGTGGTGTCGCCTACGTCCTCGATGAGTCGGGGGATTTCGCCACTCGTTGCAATACCCAAATGGTAGCTTTAGAGGCGCTAGAAGGGGAAGAAATCAACGATTTACGCGAGTTAATTCAACGCCATGCTGATTACACCCAAAGTCAAAAAGCAGCCCTGGTTTTAGCAAATTGGTCGGAAATGTTGCCCCAGTTTGTTAAAGTAATGCCCAAGGATTATAAGCGGATGTTGCAGTGTATTAAAGAGGCGTTAGATTCCGGTTTAACCGGCGATTCTGCTCTCGATGCGGCTTTTGAAGCCAACGCCCGCGATGTGGCAAGGATTGGCGGTAGTTAGAGGTTAAGGGGGCTGAATAAGCCCCCTTTTTTTCAATAGACAAGTTAAAATAGAGGGTAGATGTTGTTTATAGACCTAACTCCTGTCATTCCAATGGACACACAAAACAATTTTCTCACCTTTGAAATTTTTGCATTTGACACTTCTAATCAATCTCATATCAAAACTCCTGATAATTTAGTCTATCTTCTCGCCTCGAATAATTCATTTTGGAATGGAACACCACAAATAGATTGTAACAGTCGCCAAATCAAGGATAATTTTATAGAAATTACAGTAAATCCAATTAAATTTGATCAAGACAGCAAAGATAAATGTATTACAGGTTTTTCAATTGTTGTAAAGGGAGAATATGGTTGTTTAGAACCTCAACGTATTCCAATTTTAAAATTTTTCAAAGACCAAAAATTAGAAAAACTGGATATAGTAAAAGACGAAATTTCTGAACAGATTGCTAATCAAATTTATCCTTGTATTAATCGTGTGGAACGCCGTTTAAGAGACTACATAACGAAATTCATGACAACCAAGATAGGAGTGGATTGGTGGACAAAGGTATCCACCCAAGATTTTAGAAAGAAAGTTGATCAGAGAAAAAATAATGAAAAAGAATTTGCAAGCCATATTGACAATCAACTCTATCTGATAGATTTTGATGATTTAGGTTCGATTATATACAAGCTTTCATCTGGTTGTACAACCAAAGAGGATTTAATTAAAGAAATTGATAGGCTTGAAGAAACTCCCGAAGCAATTCGTAAATTAAGAGAAAAAATTAAAAGCAACGGTGATAAGTTTTTTAAGGAATCATTTAAAGACAGAAATTTTCAATCTAATTGGGAGAAACTGTATAAAACCAGAAACAAAGTAGCTCATAATAATCTTTTTACCCAAAAGGAGTTGGACGAAGCCCAAAAAATATACCAAGACTTAATTCAAACAATCAAGAACGCGGAGCAGAAACTTGAAGGACTGATATTAACTACTGAAGAAGTAGGATTAATACAAGAAGAAGCAAATTCTATAGAAGATAGACAATATCCCATCGAAAAATTGATGGATATAGTAGGAAAGTTACCATCCAAAAAATTGATGGCTCCATTAAGAAAGTCACCATCCAAAAAGATGGATCTAGTAGGAAAGTTACCATCATGCCATTCTCTTATCACTCCTTCTGGCTTAAACTTAAGACGAATGAAAACCGAAAAATTGATGGATGCATTAAGAAAGTTACCATCCGAAAAATTGATGGATCTATTAAGAAAGTCACCATCTGACGGGTTCTTCGGTTTGTGCTATGCAATGGACGGAGTTATAAGGGATGAAACCCTTATAGAGAAGGACATTGATGCGATTTTGTCAATTGTTTTCGATCTAGAACGAACTAATCAATAGAACTCTTGCAAGATAAGGATTTAGTCGATTTATGCCACCCTTTAGGAAGTTGATGGGTGCTGCTACTGAGTCGGGATTCCTTGAGTGTGTAACACAGCAGAGTATGGCTATCGATTAGACATTTCAAGGCAGATACTCCGCGAAGTCTTGTAAGTGTTCTTTATCATCGGCTTAATTTTGCCAGTGGGAAATTATTATCGGTAATTAACAATTCTTCCCCTAGTTTGAGATTGTATATCAGTTCGGGCAGTTTGGCTTGAGCTTCTTGGAGAGAGACAATCATAATTTTACGGCAAGCGGGAAGATGAAAGGACTTTCTAGGCCGATAATACTAAATCCGTTGAGTAACGCACAGAAAACGGGTTTCTCCGAGAAACCCGTTTTCTACTCATGCAAAAATAACCAGATTTGTTATAATTTCTCGATTCTAACTGATCGACGCAGAGAAGGGATAGGCGAACCGAAAACCCTCTCCATTAAGGACTCGTGTTAAACTGATTAATCATGCTGGTGTCTAGAAGCGACCTATGCCAAACTTAACCTTAAGCAACGAACAAGTAATCGAATTAGTCAAACAACTCCCCGAAGCACAGCAACAGGAAGTTTATAAAATTCTCATCCTCAGTCAGTGGAGACAGTTGGAACCAGTATTTAACGAAGGAGCAGAAAGAGCTAGAATCGTAGCCAAAGAACGCGGCCGTGATTGGGATACTATGACCGAAGACGAGAGAGAAGAATTTATCGATGAAATCGTTCACGAAAAATAGTGACCTATGTAGTTGTTTTTGATACAAATATATTAATCTCTGCTTGGCTGTCTAAAAGCAGCCCTACATTTTCCTGCTTATCGTTAGCGAAGACGGGATCGGTATCTTCAGTAACCTGCCAAGAGATTTTAGACGAATTAACCGAAAAACTTCAGCAGAAATTTCAAATATCTGAACGGGGACTTAGAGAATATATCGCGGAAATTCGTCAATTTTCTAGCCTTGTTCCGATAACAAGACAACTGAGAGCGGTTCCCAACGATCCCGATGACGATATGATCATAGAATGTGCAATCGCTGGCAAGGCTACCCATATTATCACGGGAGACAAACATCTTCTTTCACTGGTTGAATATCAAAATATTCAGATCGTGAAAGCAAAAGACTTTTTGGACTTTTTAGATCGAAATAATAACCATGAATTATGAACTTTACTCAATGGGATTTTATTAAAAGATATTCGCGAAGCAAGATTATCCGCAGGAGACGTGGGGACATTGGTAGAAAAACATCAAATCGAGGGATTAGAAACCGGGTATAGTGTCGAATTTTTCGATAGGTTGGGAAAAACGATTACTGTTGTCACCCTGCCCGAAAATTCCCTCCGTTTCCCCACCCACGAGGATCGACCTTGACTCTACAGGACTGATATTTTCCCATCTTTAGCAGAATATCGGCATCTAGAAGAGGGTGCGATCGCACGGCAGTTATAGTTGAGAGGGTGTGTTACACTAGCCTTAAGGCACTGTGTAGGCCGTAATCGAATTACTTCTCAACAATCCATTATGATAAAAAATCTACGAGTTAGTTATGATGGAATGGTTTTCCGTCCCGAAGAAAAGATTGAATTAGAACCCAATACCCATTACATCATCCAAATTATTTCTCGGGAAGATCCACTAGAAAATAACCATAAAAATGCTTGGGAACTGTTAGAAGAAATGGCTGGCACCTATGAAGCTCCAGAAGATTGGTCAAGGGAACACGATCATTATTTATATGATACTCCCAAAAGAAATATAAGCGATGAATAAGTCCAAACTTTTTTTAGATACGGTCTTTATCCAAGCAATTCTCAATCCTCATGATCAATATCATCAAATTGCTATGCAGTTCCTCCCCTATGTAAAAAATGCAACAGCAGTTTGGGTTACTGAAGCCATTTTTATGGAGGTTGGTAATGCTCTTAGTCATTACAATCGTCCTAAGGTTTCTGCCTTTATCAAGCAATGCTATCAAACCGATAATTTATTCGTTGTTACTATCACTTCTACTCTTTTTCAAAAAGGCTTAAAGCTCTACGAATCAAGATCTGATAAAAGCTGGGGATTAGTAGATTGTTTTTCTTTTATTGTTATGGAAGAAAATCAAATTACCGACGCTTTAACTTCAGATGTTCATTTTATTCAAGCAGGTTTTCAAGCTTTACTACGATAATTAATTAGCGATCACCATTTAGTTAAAGATATAATTTTACGGCAAGCGCGAAGATGAAAGGATTTTCTAGGCCGATAATTTCTCGATTCTAACCGATCGAAGCCCGGAAGGTGTAGGCGAACCGAAAACCCTCTCCATTAAGGACTCGTGTTAAACTGATTAATCATGCTATTGTCTAGAAGCGACCTATGCCGAACTTAACCTTAAGCAACGAACAAGTAATCGAATTAGTCAAACAACTCCCCGAAGCACAGCAACAGGAACTATTTAGATTCCTCATCCAGCGTCAGTGGGGAAATATGGAAGCTATAACCGATTACGGAAGCCAACAGGCAAAAATCGTCGCAGCAGAACGCGGCTACGATTGGGATACCATGACGGAAGACGAAAGAGAAGAATTTATCGATGAAATCGTTCATGAGAAGTAGTGATTTATACTGTTGTCTTCGACACAAATATTCTCATATCTGCTGCGCTTTCTAAAAGCGGTAGCCCGAATAGTTGTTTTTCCCTAGCCCAAAGCAAACTGATTCGATCGGTCACTTGTCCAGAGATTTTAGGCGAATTATCCGAAAAACTTCTACTAAAAATCAAATTTCCTGAAGAACGAGTTAGAAAATACATTGAGGAAATTTGTGATGCTTCTAGCATTGTTTCTATAGGTGGAACACTTAGAGCCGTTCCCAATGATCCCGATGACGATATGATCATAGAATGTGCGATTGTTGGCAATGCGACCCATATTATCACGGGGGACAAACATCTTCTTTCACTGGTTGAATATCAAAATATTCAGATCGTGAAAGCAAAAGACTTTCTGGACTTTTTAGATCGAAATAATAACCATGAATTATGAACTTTACTCAATGGGATTTTATTAAAAGATATTCGCGAAGCAAGATTATCCGCAGGAGACGTGGGAAATTGGTAGAAAAACATCAAATCGAGGGATTAGAAAGGGGTTATAGTGTCGAGTTTTCCGATAGGTTGAGAAAAACGATCGCCCTACCAAAGACGTTGAATACCGTACCGATCTAAAATAGTATCTACACTAATAATCGGAATATTTTCAACAATGGCTTGAGCTACCAGAAGGCGATCAAAGGGGTCTTTATGATAAAAAGGAAGGGTGATCAGCGCATCCGTATGTTCTGGTGTGATGGCAAGGATATTAAATTGATATTGATTAAGGCATACGTCGATAAAATCTTTGTAAGATTGATGTAAAATGAGTTTACCGATACTGATTTTGATGGCGATTTCCCAATAGGATGCTGGGCTGATTAATATTTCGTTATTTTGGTTAATAATTAGGGTTTGCTGAATAATGGTAAAACCCTTTTAAAATAAGGCTTTTGACCTGTTAAAATCCGATGTTCATGCTGCGAAAATCCGATTGGGACTCTCAAAAACCTTGCATTATCCCTCTCGTAGTACATAAATTGGTACAAA
>NZ_JASJFB010000055.1:0-11298 GCF_030065455.1 Microcystis sp. M53602_WE12
CCTGTTTCTACATCCCAGAGTATGATAGTCCCGTCATCACTACCGCTTACCAAAGTCTTGCCGTCAGGACTAAAATTAACGCTATAGACAGAGCCATCATGCCCTTTGAGGGTGCGGATTTCCTTGCCTGTTTCTACATCCCAGAGTATGATAGTCCCGTCATCACTACCGCTTACCAATGTCTTGCCGTCGGGACTAAAATTAACGCTATAGACAGTGCCATCATGCCCCTTGAGGGTGTGGAGTTTTTGGCCTGTTTCTACATTCCAGAGTTTGATAGTCTTGTCATCACTACCGCTCACCAAAGTCTTGCCGTCGGGACTAAAATTAACGCTTGTGACAGCGCTATCATGCCCCTCTAAGTGATTGCGTTCACTTTTGCGGTTGAGAAGTTCCTGTAAGGCATTAGTCACCTCCTTGTTGTACGTCTGCTGCTTTTGTAGAATTTTTCCCGCTTTAATCGCTTCAACGAAAGCCTCCAAGTTTTTATGTTCATTCAATAGAGATAAGGAATATCTACCAAGAGACTCAGCTTGATTATATTCGGCTTCTTTTGTCTTATTCCAAGCCATCCAACCCAATCCCGTACTAATCACCACCGCCACCAAAGAAACCGCCGCAATCCTTCGCGCTGTTCTAATTTTTTCATTTTTTTGTCGTTCTGCTTGACTAATACTCGCCTTAATAAACTCTATCGCCACAGTATCTAAATTAGGCAGAGAATTATTCTTTTGAAACTCAACAATTTTAGCTAACTTAGAACCTCCCCAAAGCTCACTACTCGCTTTTACTGCATCTTGCTTCTGTAAATCATCCCACTGTTTTGCATCAGCATATAAACGACTTCTCAGAACAATTATCTCCTCCTTTTCCCTAATTAAATCCTGTAACACTTTCCAAGAACGAATTAACGCCTCATGCGCCACCTCAACCGTCGCCTTCCCGTCTTCTCCCTTACTCACCAAAAGACGATTATCTATCAATTGATAGAGAACCTCCTTTTGCATTTCCTCCTGTTCAAAACTCGATTTATCCGCCCTTCTGCTAACCGCTTTTTCCCCTTCTAAACTAATTAACTCTAGAAAAATTTCCTCTGCTGCTTTCCGTTGCTGTTCATCAAATTTACTATAAATTTTATCCGCTTGTTTTTCTAGCGCACCCGTTACCCCACCAATCTCTTGATAAATCTTAATATTTAAAACCCGCTCTTGAATATGATTTTTTTCCCACAATAAATCTAACGTATATTGTAACAGAGGTAAAGAGCCAGCCTGTTCATAAAAATCGGCAATAATTTGATTAATTAATCCCTGTTCAAAAATTACCCCATTTCTCGCCGCCGGTTCAGCAATAGCTAATCTTAACTGACTTTCATCCATATCCGTTAACATCTTGCTATACTGATCATGGATTTTTCCTAAACTGGGATAAGGACTTAATTTATCTAAAAAATCCGCCCTCATCGTCATCACAATTTTAACTAAACTATTATTATTTTCAATTAATTTAATCAAACTTTTAATGAAAATATCTCTTTCCGTCTTCGGTGTACGAGTAAATAATTCCTCAAATTGGTCAATAAAAATAAACCATAAATCAGAATTATTTTTTAATCCTTCAACCACCTTAATTAAAGTATCTTCCTTAACAGCTTGTGCTAATTGTGCTTCGGATTGTGTATATCTATTCCTTAAAAGACAATAAAAAGACTCAAAGGGATTAACATCAGGAACAAAAGTTAAATTAACCAATCTATTTGCGCCAAAATTATCCTTTAACTTAGGAATTAAACCCGCTTGCACGAGAGAAGACTTACCACTTCCCGACGCACCTAAAAGCAATAAAACATTCTTTTGCTTTAAATAATCGGTTAACTCAACAATCCAATTATCTCGCCCAAAAAACCTATCCTTATCATCTACTTCAAACTTCCTTAAACCCAAATAAGGTGAACCCGTAATTAAAGTTTGAGCCTGAATCTCAACTCCTGACTTTTGGGTGATAATATATTGATTGATTACACCGCCACTAATATCACCTGCAATTCCCTTAAATTCACCATCACCAATAAGACCTTTAACATCACCACCTATTTCTGAATAATAACTTTTATCAGTCATTTTTGCTACCCCAAAATTATTCTTTTCAAGTTAACTTTAAATTGCAGTTTTAGAATTAGCACTCTTTAAGGACTTCCTACTAAACCAAACAATTTAGCCAAACCGCCTAAAATCGTTACAATTAAAGCGACTAAAATCCCTCGACTGACAAACTCTTGATTCTCTAAGCGCTTTTCCAATCCATCAATTTTTCCCTCTAGACGCTTCTCGACACCATCAATTTTTTCCTCCAGACGCTTCTCGACACCATCAATTTTTTCCTCCAGACGCTTCTCGACACCATCGATTTTTTCCTCCAGACGCTTAATTTCACCTTTAACTTCACTAAGTTCAATCTTAATATCAGTAACATCTTTTTGAAGATTATCTAACTTTTGATTGATTTGAATTAGAAAATCTTTAAGTTCTACCTCAACAGTAATTGACATAAATTTCCCTCCTAAATAATCCTCAACTAATTAATGTTCTGACTAATATTTACACCACTAATATCTCCTGCAATTCCCTTCAAAGTACCATCTCCCACCATTCCTTTAATATCATCACCAACATTAATATTATACTTACCTGCGGCAAATTCTTCAGGTTTTAATTGCTTAAGTAATTCTTCTGCTGTCTTAATAACCTCTGCATCTCTATCAATTTTTGCTTCAAGTAACTCTTCTTTGAGCAGTGTTTTTACCCCCTCTGAATCTGGTTTTTTCTCATGTTTATCGACGATATCACTA
This sequence comes from Microcystis sp. M53602_WE12, assembly GCF_030065455.1. Taxonomy (NCBI): domain Bacteria; kingdom Bacillati; phylum Cyanobacteriota; class Cyanophyceae; order Chroococcales; family Microcystaceae; genus Microcystis; species Microcystis sp. M53602_WE12. Next base: position 2,849 of record NZ_JASJFB010000055.1, read on the forward strand.
TCATCTGTTTTCCCTTTTTCTGCAAATTTCTTCTTAATCAACGCTTTTAAACCCTCATAAGCATCCTTAACGGCTGTTCCTGCCGTATCCTTAGCAGCAGCCGCCGCACCAGCAGCCAACGCAGCGAGAATTATTTCCATTGCCTGAGACTCCAAATTAGATATTGCTGACTCAATCTTATACCATTTCTCTAAATGAAAACTACACATCGAATTTAAATCCCCCTTTAAGTTCCCCTTTTTAAGGGGGATTTAGGGGGATTAAACTTCTGTAGTCAGACTTTGGAGAATTGGTATTAGATCAAAGCAAAGTATCTGACGCAATTATGGCGCAGGTATTGGGCGCGGATGGCTTGCTCGTTGGGGTTGTTGGCTACCACTGCAAGCTGGACGTAGGGTAGCGACAGAAGGTGTAAATCCCACCGTCATCGATGCCCTGCTTGTTCGGTAAAAATCGTTCGCACTGAGGAATGATTTCGACGGGATAGCCGAAAATCTGGACAAAACTGGGAGTAGCAGTCCTCTAGATGCGCCCAATCAAGCGCACACTCAGTATGAGTAATACTAAACCAGGTTATTAAAAACTGATTATTTATTCTCCCTTTTGCCTCTTGCCTCTTGCATGAGTGCCTGTCCTGATATGTAAGCCTATACTCAACGGATTTAGTATAAAACCTATCAGACAAAGGACAAGATAGCGATATAACCTGCTTGAGCATCTTCTCCTGTTGACTGGCTACAGACCTTCGAACAGCAAAAAACTTGAACAACAAAAACTAGAACAGCAAGGGATGGAGGCAACCCCATCCCCAAACTAGACAATTATGCTATTCTTTTTTATACATCACCTCCACCACGGTATGGACGTTACCTCTGGGATGAAAATCCCCCTTAACTTTCATCTGCAAGGGTTCGCAAGCGGCCACCAAATCATCTAAAATTTGGTTAATTGCTTCTTCGTGGGAAATATAACGATCGCGATAACTATTAATATAAAGTTTAATCGCCTTTAATTCCATCACCTTTTGATCGGGAACGTAGCTAAGATAAATAGTGGCAAAATCGGGATAACCGGAAAAGGGACACTTACAGGTATATTCCGGCAGAGTGATCTGAATATCGTAATTTCTGCCAGGGCGTGGATTGGGGAAAGTAATTAATGTTCCTTCGGCAATTTCTCTTTCCCCGTACTTAACTTCAATTTTTTCGGAAGACTGAACCATGTTTTTTCCTAACTAGACAATGTTTCCTATCATAGCTGGAATATTCTCTCAAGAGGCGTTACCGAATCAAGAGATGAATAGTAACTCCTGCATCCTATTGACAAATTAGCTTAGTCCCGGGTTGAAAGAATGCCGAGAAGACAATGCAGACTTAAAATCAGCCAAGTCGAATTTTCAGGTAAAAAATGCTCTATGATTAACTCTAAAGATACTGTAAAACTGGTTTCATGCTCTCCGAGATTAAAAACATAGCCGAGAGTCTCGCACCCCGATTAGTGGAGATTCGCCGCCACATTCACGCGAATCCAGAGTTAAGTGGGCAAGAATATCAAACGGCCGCCTATATTGCCGGGGTTTTGTCTTCCTGTGGTCTATCGGTGCAGGAAGCGGTGGGAAAAACGGGAGTTAAGGGAGAATTGGCGGGAAAAGGCAGTGATCGAAGGATTTTAGCCATCCGCGCCGATATGGATGCCCTACCGATCCAAGAAAGAACCGATTTAGACTTTGCTTCCCGCAAACCGGGGATTATGCACGCCTGCGGTCACGATGTTCATGCTACCGTCGGTTTAGGGGTGGCGATGGTGCTTTCCCGTCTCTCGGAACCTTTGGGGGGAAAAATACGCTTTCTCTTTCAACCAGCAGAGGAAATCGCCCAGGGGGCCAATTGGATGATCCGGGAGGGGGTGATGCGGGATGTCAGCGCCGTTTTGGGGCTGCACGTTTTCCCCTCGATTCCGGCCCGATCGATCGGAGTTCGTTACGGGGCCTTAACTGCAGCTGCCGACGATCTGGAGATTTTTATTCAAGGGGAATCCGGCCACGGGGCCCGGCCCCACGAGGCGATCGATGCTATCTGGATCGCCTCGCAAGTAATCACCACTTTACAACAGGCAATTAGTCGGACTCAAAACCCTTTGCGTCCCATTGTCCTCACCATCGGGCAGATTAGCGGTGGTCGCGCCCCCAACGTCATCGCTGATCAGGTACGCATGGCGGGAACCGTGCGATCGCTGCACCCAGAAACCCACGCCCATCTCCCGGAATGGATCGAGAGTTTGGTCACGAATGTCTGTAGCACCTATAACGCTAAATGTCAAGTAAAATATCGTCGGGGTGTGCCATCGGTGCAAAATGACCAATTTTTAACCCGTTTGGTGGAAGAAGCTGGTTTAGAAGCTTGGGGACGGGATCGGGTTTTAATTCTCTCGGAACCCTCCATGGGGGCCGAGGATTTTTCCCTTTATTTGCAACAGGCCCCGGGGACAATGTTCCGTCTGGGAGTGGGTTCTACTAACCTCCTCAATCCCCCCCTTCACCATCCGGAATTTTTAGTGGATGAGTCGGCAATTCTGACGGGAGTGATTACTTTAGCCTACGCGGCCTATAAATATTGGCAACGGCAAGATTAAACCGGTTTTTCAAGATAATTTTATGGAAATTTGGGAAGATTTAGCTATTATAGCTTGGACGGAATTGCTGCTGGATAATTATGAACGATTAATCGGGCGATCGCTTTTACCCCGGATCGGTACTGGCAAAGAACAGAGTAAAATGCTCTTTTATGCCCCTTTTGTCCTAGTTTCCCACGGTACACAAACTAATCCGATCTTCAATTATGGTAATCGCGGTGCCCTCGATCTCTGGGGTTTAACTTGGCCAGAATTATTAACAACTCCTTCGCGAGCGACGGTAGAGGGGGAGGAACCCGCCCAAGAACGCCAAAAAATGCTAGATTTAGTCAAAAAACAGGGCTATATCAACGATTATCACGGGGTAAGGATCACGAAAAACGGTCAACTATTTCGCATCGAAAAAGCGATCGTTTGGAATATCATCGATCGTGATGGCATTTACTGCGGACAGGCTGCCACCTTTGCCGATTGGATTTTTCTCTGATTTAAGCTGTACTGCCTTGAAACTCCGTCCCCACTTCCCCACTCCCCCACTCCCCCATCACCCCACTTCCCCACTTCCCCACTGTATCGCCCCAATATGACCAACTCAGACCGAATTATTGTTCCTCTCGATGTGCCGGATTTAGAATCAGCGATCGCACTGCTCGATCTGCTGCCAGAAGTCAATTTTTGGAAAGTGGGACTAGAATTATTTGTCAGTAGCGGTGCAGAAATTCTAGGGATTCTGCAAGAAAGACAAAAAAAGAGCTTTCTCGATCTCAAATTCCATGATATTCCCAATACGGTCGCCGGGGCCTGTCGTTCAGCTAGTCGCTATCAAGTGGATTTACTCACCCTGCACGCTACGGCCGGACGGCAAGCACTGACGGCGGCTAAGGGGGCAATCTCTGACCTGCTATCGCCGCCAAAACTTCTCGCTATCACCGTTTTAACCAGCCTTAACGCCAGGGAATTAGCCCTCGACCTCAAAATTCCCCTAGAACTATCGGAATATGCCTTAAATCTGGCATTATTGGCCAAGGAATCAGGAATTGATGGGGCGGTTTGTTCTCCCCAAGAAGTGGCGCAATTGCGGCGCGTCTGTGGAGAGGATTTTCTCTTAGTTTGCCCCGGAGTTCGTCCCTCCTGGTCAAGCAAAGGGGATCAAAGTCGGGTGATGACTCCGGCCCAAGCGCTTAAAGCTGGGGCTGATTATCTAGTAATTGGACGACCGATCACTGGTGCCGAGGAGCCAAAGGTAGCATGGGCAAAAATTTGTCAAGAATTAGCCGACATTTAGCTGTATTGCTGGTTATGTTCGGGATTAACTTGCCAGCAGTTAGTCGTCCTCTTTCTAGCTGTCCGGAGGATTTAAATCTTTTAGTCGATCGCCTCTTGTCAGATTTACCCAGTTATGCTAATCGAGTTATTAGCCGCTCCCAAATCGACCAAAAATTATCTACACCGGTTTTTGTGATTATTGCCGGTCGTCCTGAATTTGCACCCCTACCTTTAACTGCCAGTCAATATTCTGGTCAAATTGCCGATGACACTCAACAGGTTTTTTTTACGACTTTAGAGCGTCAGTATAGCAAAAATCGCTCTGTCAGCCTCCAGAATTATCACTGGTTATTTTTAACTAAAACTGGGGAAGGATGGCGATTAGTGACGGTTTACAGTCAATTAGCTGCCCTTGAACCCGCTCAAGTCCCCTTACCTCCCCTAGAAACCAGTCAAGGCACCATCGGCCAAGCGGTGCGTCTCTGGCTGCGGGACTGCGAAGCGGCTGCATTGCGCTAAATTCGCTCGGCCAACACGAAGCGATCGAAACCTGCTAGGTCGTTAATAATCTGAATTTGTCGATAATTGCCCTGATTTTCCAGCATTTGCGCTACTTTTTCCCCTTGACCGGCTCTCATTTCCACTAGCCAAAGGCCTCCCGATCGCAGATAATCGGGAGCAGTGGCCACTAGATAGCGCAGCGCGGTCAATCCGTCTTCACCTCCATCGAGGGCCAAACGGGGTTCATGTTCCCGCACTTCAATTTGTAAGTCAAGGATTTCTGCACTGGGAATATAGGGAGGATTGGACAGCATACCGCTAATCTGTCCTTGCCACTTCTCTAGGGGGGTCCACCAAGAACCCTGTTTTAAGATAATTCTGTCGGCAAAACCCGTCTTGATGATATTTTCTTTGGCGATCGCTAAAGCCGTTTGACTGTAATCAATAGCATATATTTCTGCTTTTGTCAAGATACTGGCTAAACCAATAGCGATCGCGCCGCTACCGGTTCCCAGATCTACCCAGATTCCCCCGTCGTCTCCTCTGACGGTTTCTCCAACAATATCGATTAATAACTCGGTTTCGGGACGAGGAATTAAGACTTCTGGGGAGACTTTGAGGGTAAAATTACGCCAGACCACCGATTCGAGCAAATACTGTAAAGGAACCCTTGATTGCAGGCGTTTTTGCCAGCGTTTAGTAATTTCCGACCAAGAATAACTCAAGGGGATTTTTTCTCGTTCGCGAAAGGATTGTAAGCGCAGGGAAAGAGTATCTAAATCTGTCACTGCTTGCAGAAAGATATCCACTTCTTTCGGAGATAGTTGCGCTTGCTCTAAATCGGCGATCGCCTGTTGTCGCCATTGACTTAATTCTTGACCGGAAATACTCGCAGACACAAGGCTTAACGATTGGGGGCGGGGGGATTATTGGTATTATTATTAGGGCGTGGCTGATTTGCCGGGGGTTGGTTGGGAGCCTTTTGGTTGCTATTTGCCCGAATAAAATCAATCGTTTCTTGGCTAGGATAGAGGAGAATTTTAGTTAAAGCTTCATCGTTACTTTGTTGTAGGGTAGCGATGACACTTTCTAAGGGAATAACATCAATTTTCACCGTGGTCGCTTCTGCGGGATTAGCTTTTTTATATTGTTCTACCATTTGCAAAGCGGCGGCCTTTTCAAAGAAGAAAGGAATAAAATCCTGATTATTGCGATTGATCACCAGAAAACTACTCTCTTTTCCCGCTTTCGGCACAAATAAAGGTACACCACCTTGATATTGTTGACCTCTTTCACTGAGCAATTTTTTCGCTGATTCTACTTCCGACTCTTTGGGAACAAAATCGATAATTAAACGATTTTGATCGGTTTGACTGGTTTGCATTTTATAGACCTGTGCCAAAGAAACAGCCTGAACTTTAACTTTGCTGGCAACTTCAGGATTCTCTTTTTTCAGTCTTTCAAAAAAGTTTTGTGCGTCCTGTTGACTGATAAAAACTCCCGTGAATTTCTGTTCTTTTTCTCCCACGGCAATTAGGGGAACTCCTTGATCGTCGGCAATAGCGAAGACAGGTACAGACTGCAAGGTTCTGACGATTTGTTCTTCCGGTAAAGCGAGTGCTTTAGAATAGCTGCCCAGCAGCGAAGTCAACATTGTCGTTCCCACTAAACCAAGAGTTGCTGTCCAACGAATGAGAGATTTCATCAAAATAATTACCTCGTTATTACTATTAACCAATATTTGCCGTTAATCTGAACTATATAGTCTATTTGACTCCTCCGATCAGGAGTTTTTTGATGAATAACCAGCCCCGAAAGTTCCCTTTATTGGCTTGCTTCTGAACCATCATAGCTAAAAAGCTCCATATTTGGTGAGATGTGGTCGCAGCGGCGGCCAGGAAATAGGGGCAATTTATGGGCTGATCTGGGGAATAATAGGGATTAATTGGATTTTTTAAGCTACATTTTCAAAAAAATCGCTTTAGCTACGGTTTAAGCTTGCTTTTGCTTTCATAAGCACCAACTTGAGATCAAAAGGCATCCTCTTGTCTGAATCAGTTAGTCAACTGGCTACCCCTTGATCTTGGCACTGCTAATGACTTTCCGAGAAATCGCGCGGATGGGCGATCGCTAACCGCAGCCATTGATAGGAAACTAGATTTAAAATCAGTCCGATGATCAATAAAATTGCCATGAGAGCGATTTGATACCAGGCGATCGGTCTGACCAGAAGATCGGCGATCAGATGGGCTAAATTCAAGACAGAATAGAGAATTGTCAGCCAGAAATGGGCCTTTCTCAAGGAGCGACTTTCGCTAAAATTGACCCCGATAATCGCTAACATTGGCAGCAAAAAAAAGAGCAACATTCCCCAGAAAATCGGATCGAGATTGCTGGTTTGATGACTCTCGACGATCGATTGACCATGGAAAAGCGGCATTAAACCCAGTTGGGTGTGAAATAGAGTTCCCAAGAGGAATGTTGTCCAGAGAGCGGCAATTTTTTCGGGATATTTCGCTGTTTTCACGGTAATTATCCTCTTAATCGGTTAGTATAAAAGGTCGGGCTAGGTGAGAAAGTATTCTTAAATTTTTCCTAGTCACTTATCTATACATTCTAAAAAAAGTTTCTGTATTTAAAATTACTTTTTACAAAAAAACACAAAATAGTTTTTACTGCTGATCAGCCGTGGAGAAAGGCCGCTGCTATAGTGGTAAATTTAGCTAATTCTCAATCTAAAAATGTTTATGACCACAACCACTTGCGAGAGTAACTCAATCTATCCCGTGCGTTGGCAAGATAATAAAGTCTGGCTGATCGATCAAACCCGTTTACCCATGGAGTATGGGGAAGTTGAGATCACCAGCAGTGAAGCCATGGCCCGGGCGATCGAAACGATGATTGTCCGCGGCGCTCCGGCCATCGGGGTGGCGGCTGCATACGGTATGGTTTTAGGAGCGCAGGAAATTACCACCGACCAGAAAGAGCAATTTCTGGCTGATTTAACTAGAATAGCCGATCGATTAGCCCAAACCCGGCCGACGGCGGTGAATTTATTCTGGGCGATCGAGCGAATGTTAAAAGTGGCCAGGGAAAGTGGCCCAGAAGTGGCAGTAATTACCAAAAATCTCCTTGAAACTGCCCAAAATATCCAAAAAGAAGACGTGGAAACCTGTCGGGCGATCGGTCACCATGGTTTATTGGCGCTGCCGGAGCAACCGGAAAAACTGACAATTTTAACCCACTGTAATACTGGTTCCCTAGCCACGGCCGGTTATGGTACTGCTTTAGGGGTAATTCGTTCCGCTTGGACAGCAGGGAGATTAATACAAGTGTATGCAGACGAAACCCGGCCGCGGCTGCAAGGGGCAAAATTAACCGCCTGGGAATGTCTGCGGGAGGGAATTCCCGTCACCGTGATCACCGATAGCATGGCGGCCCACTGTATGCAGCAAAAACTGATCGATGCGGTGATCGTTGGGGCCGATCGCATTGCGGCCAATGGGGACACGGCTAACAAAATCGGCACCTATTCCCTTGCGGTGGTGGCAAAAGCTCATAATCTGCCTTTTTATGTGGCCGCGCCGCTATCGACGGTGGATTTTTCCCTTAAGGATGGTACGGGGATACCGATCGAACAGCGCGATCGTGCCGAAATTTATCAGGTGGGGACAACTACCCTTTGCCCTAGAGATGTTAACTTTTATAACCCCGCTTTCGATGTTACTCCCGCCGCTTTAATCACCGCTATCATCACGGAAAAAGGAGCGGTAACACCGGCTGAATTAATTTTTTTACCTAAAATGTCGGATGAATGCCCCCGCTAGATTTTTCGACAAGATACTCACTAAAATTAGAACGTAGGTTGGGTTGAAGCATGAAACCCAACGCCGGCATGGGTTACGCTACCGCTAACCCATCCTACAAATAATTTTGCCTCCTTGCTTAATAATCCTAATGAGTCTCCAAATGTATCCTTTTTTGGACGAAAATGCCTAAGTCCCAATGAGTCTCCAAATGTATCCTTTTTTGAACGAAAATGTCTAAGTCCC
>NZ_JASJFB010000541.1:0-13949 GCF_030065455.1 Microcystis sp. M53602_WE12
CAAGCTTTTCTGGTCGGAACCCCCTAAGCCGAGTTTTCAAGGTGCTGCGCCGTCCACTTGGTTTTCGAGACTGGCCTTTTAATTCTAACGTAAAGCCAACCTAGAACGGCGGGGTTTCAGACCCAAAATTTCCGATGAACAATCATCTCTAGATGAAACTATTCGTAATATCACAGGAACTTAGGCTGATTCAAGCACAAACTTGAAAGAAATGCTTTAAAGTTCATTTTTGCCGTTATTTTGAGGTAATGCCGACTTTATCTTCAAATGTCTTGAACTCTTTTCTAACCTTGTTAATCTGTCAAATATCGTCATTTTTAAGGAGAATCAACCATGTCTATCGAATGTCCCACCTGTGGCTATGAAGGAAACCCCCCAGACGCTGAATTTTGCGAAACCTGTGGTGCAGAATTAGGAAATACTCTCCCCGTCACTCCGATTTCATCTCCTTCTTCCTCATTTACTCCTCCTACACAGGGAATACCGACCCCTCCATCTCTCACTCCTCCTACACAAGTAATACCGACCCCTCAACCTCTCACTCCTCCTACACAAGTAATACCGACCCCTCAAGTAATGACAGCACCGATGCAGATGACATCTCCTTCTCCCATAGGTGCAATGGCCACTGCGCGTTTAATTCCTCTGTTTAATGCACCCACTGCCGAATTTAAAATTTATAATAGCGCAGTGATTGGTATTTTTACACCGGGGAATCCAGTAGAAATTGATTTAGATTCATGTGCTAATAGTGATAAAGTGTCCCAACATCATGCTGAGATTACCTATGAAAATGGGGTTTGGATGATTAAAGATAGTTCGACTAATGGGACTTATATTAAAACATTAGGACAGGAAAAATTGGGCGCAAGAATTATGTCACCAACTCCCATTAATTCACGGGATACGATTGCTTCAGTGGTTTTTATCTTCGCTTTAAAGCAGCAAATAGAATCTGTAAATCAGGAACTACAATTAATGACTGAATTAACTCTACCAGATGGGTTGGACAAAATAGTTAATGATCTGGCTCAGGATCAAAAGATTGATAAAACAAAAAGTAAAAAGGCAATTATTAAACTTTTTAAGTTACAAAAAAGCTTATCTAAGCAAAAAGAAATAAACTGGAAACAGTTAATTGAAGATTATCAAACAGGAAAAAAAATAAAACCAACAGGTATTGTAGGAATAAAATCAGATAGTCAGACTAGAGAGGCTATAATCAAGGATATTAAAGTAAGTCTAGGGCTATCAACTCCTTCCTCTCCCTCTCCATCACCTTCTCTATCATCTTCTGTATCTCCATCCCCCTCTGTATCCCCATCACCCACTGTAGATACGAATTGGCAAACTAATGTCAAATCCTTAAACGCTATAGTTGAAGATAACGCTCATGATGATTCAGAAAAAGGAAAAAGAAAAGGGCTTATTGTTGAAATCTTAGATTTTCCAAAAGATACTCCTTAATGAGGATATAATCAAACAGGAGAACTCCCAACAGTTAAAAGAAAAAATTAAAGCTTTTCAGAAACAACAGTTTCATGAATGGAACACTTATGATGGTCTGATGTCAGAAGGTGGTGATACATATAAAAAACTCAATTCACTGGTATCTTCGATACCATCTAATCCCCCATAATCTCGACCTGAAATAGATGGTCTAGGTCCCTAAGTGGGTGTTGTGCTATCCTCTTATGAAAAACTAGATATACTGTAGGGACGCAAGTGTTGTGCGTCCTATAAATTAGCGTTTGATTGAGGAAAATCAAAGTCTATCTGCACTTAATCTTATTATCAATTAGACGGGAGAAAATCAATTCAAATTCGGTATTCAGCAAAAAGAACCATCAAAGTTATATATAACATTTCCCAATCTCATGAGGTACAGTCAATTAGTTGAAAAGCTAGTTCTGTATAGCTTTTACTTCCGACTTCCAACCTCATAATTCTGACTTCTGCTATAATGATTTTAACTATCTTCAAATAGCTTAATCTTATGACTTCCTATCAAACTCAGATAACCCTTGATAACTCTCAGCAAATCCTTCTCTCTAATTTACCCTTCAAAGAAGGAACAAAGCTGAATATTAATATTGAGGTTGTTGAACAAGATATAGCTGAATCTTCTTCCGATTTTGAAACGGTTTTAGAAAATACTCAAGGAATATGGACAAAAGGAGATGGGTTAGAATATCAACAGAAAATTCGAGAGGAATGGTCATGAAAAAACTGATAGATTCTTGTATTCTGATTGACCATTTTAATGGAGTTTCAGCAGCAACCAGCTATCTTAAAAAACATAAAAACGATGCTTGTATTTCTATCATTACTAAAGCAGAAGTCTTGATTGGATTTGAGGATGAAACCACCTTTCATCAAGCTCAACAAGTTTTATCCTACTTTCACCTAATAGAATTAGATCAAACTATCATCGATTTAGTTATCCAACTTCGTCGTGAACAAATCAGAAAAAAGTTGAACAAACTCCCCCATCAAAAGATCATACAATGGAAATTACCCGACGCAATTCAAGCAGCAATCGCCCTTCATTATAACCTTAAATTAGTCACTCACAATACTAAAGATTTCGACTTAACTGAACATCCCTTTGTTGAAGTTCCCTATACAGTTTAACCTAGTTTTTAAGATAGTAAAGTATCGTTCTAACATTAACTCATTTTGTGTCATGACTTGATCCTCATTAACTTTCTTTAGTCTATCCCATTTATCGAAGTTAAATGCGATCGCTGATCCAGCTTCGCCTAAATTTTATCTCAACTATAATAAAATTGTATTATTTAACCGCTCCCCTGCATAACTTCCCCCCTATCCTACGATAAAAGAATAGATAGAGACCCATTTTAGGGTGAGGTGATCGCTATTAACGGTACATAAATACTAAGCAATAATCCTTACTTTTGACAAAAAATCATGAGTACTATTGAGATTCACGAATTTAGTACAGGAGTTAAAGTACAATCTTCACAAGTTGGTACACAAGTTTTGTGGTGGGTGGAAGATTACACCGAAGAAGACTTTATGAATTGTACCTTAGAGCCGATTCCCGATGTGGTTTATCAAGCCATTGATGAGGAATTATTAAAAATTCCTTGCTTTCCTCAAAACGTGCCTGAAAAAGAAAAATTTGTTATAATCGGTCGAGAAGTTAAAAATAAAAAAGAGGCTTGGTCAATCATTGCTGTTATTAGTAAAGGGAAAGATCGCAACAGAGAAGAAGTATTATTATATCGTTATTTTATAGCGCAAGGATTAGGAAAATTAACGAATTTATTGGCATGGTTTAATACTAATAACAAGCCAACTTTCGACCCTTTTGATCAAAAAGATACCAGAAAAACCCACTTGTATGATGATTCTAATACCCGTCATAATGATGCTTTAAAACTGCCGCAATTTCAAGCATTATTACAAGAAAAAAATCCTTGTTTAGTGATTCCTCGTGATCTAAAGTGTACGGTTATTATGATCAATCAACTGGCAGAAAGAAGAAAAAATAAAAACAAATTAACCGCATGGGCCTATCAGATTGAAGAAATTTATAAACCCCAAACCTTTCAAGCGATTTATCCTCTAAACTCTGATGCTGAAAATTATCTTAGGAAAAAAGTTTCTCAAAGGTTTAAACCTAAAATTTTTAATAATTTATTGGGTTTTCTTAGTGATTTTTATCAACTAATCACCCATCCTATTAAAGTACCGCTCCTTCTTTTGGTGGGTATGTTTTTCGTTGGTGGAACTCTGATTTCTTTCCCAGCTTGTTTTGTTTTATTTGCGGTTTTTTCCTGGTCTATTGTATTTATTATTGGCATCTTAATCATGTTTTCGCTAGGCTTTTATTTAGGAGGTAGTTCCTAAATAAAATATAGCGGTTCTCGCATCTGTGCGGCACACTTAAACCTTTGCTGATTAAGCTGTTCAGGATCGGGAATGTACCTCTTGTGAATCAGAAACCCTATAAGAGATATTGTCAACTTTATTCCCTTGCAAAACTAAACCTCTTGCACAATTAATTTTTGATGGTTCAAAAACGGCAAAAATAAGGATTAAATTGCCTAAAATCTGTCAAGAGATCATGGAATTGATTATTATTCATTCTTAATTATCCTGACTACTGACTACTGACTACTGGCTACTTACTCCTAACAACAATTTTTGATTTTTACAAGAGGTCTATTAATAATCCGCCAAAAGTGAGAGCCTAAAAACGGGTATGGTGTCATAATGTGTTGTTTTCCTGATTGTCTGAAGATTGAACGCGAAAGGGAGGCGCGACATAATCGGAAGGTAAATAATTTTCGGGAATGGTTGTTGTATTTCCATCTCGTAGGGAGGTGTAACTGGGAGAGAGAATCTCAATCCCAGCTTCATTACACTTGTCTTGAATATTTTGATGGAGTTCTGAATAAATTATTACCATCAAATTGGGTTGGTTAGTGTAAGCGTTTAATTGATAACTGATGTAAAAATTATCTAAGCTAGTTTGCAGGACAAAAGGTGCGGGTTCTTTGAGAATATGCTCAGTTTCTAGAGCAGCTTCAATTAAGGTTTTGTGGGCTTTTCGCCAGGGCAGATCATACCCCAGGGTAATCGTTGTCTGAATAATTAGATTTCTGTTTAACTCCCGCGAGGAAATACTAAAGTTAATCACATTACTACTTAATAAAGATGAGTTAGGAATAGTAATGATTTTATTAGTGGGAGTACAAATGCGGATGACTAGGAAGTTTTTTTCAATTAGATCGCCAATTACATCTCCTACTTGAATGTGATCTCCGATGCGAAAGGCACGGGTATAAATAAGAATAATTCCCCCAATAACATTGGCGATTGCCGAAGTAGAACCAAGGGATAAAAGAAGACCAAGAAAAACAGAAACACCTCGGAAAGCAGGGGAATCAAAACCGGGCAAATAGGGAAAAGCAACTATTGCTGCTATGGCAATAATTATGACTAATAGGATATTGTAAGTCGGTTTAGCCCAATCAGTATAAAAACCAGGAATAACCAGATTTCCTCTTTCTATTGCTGTAAAAAAGGGCTTGATTAGCCCGATTAAGTAGTAAGTGATAAAAATGATTATGGCAATAATAAAGGCATTGGGAAGATATTGGCCAATAGAGGATAAAACCAGTTCTAATGATTGATAAAAATAGCCTAAAATACTCTCACCAAAAACTCTTGTCCAGGGAAATAAACGAAGTACAAATGTAGCATAATTAAATAATAATAAAAAGAGAACAAGTAAGCGAATTATCCGAAGAACTCGCAGCCAAAAAAAGCTTATATTAGAGGAAGATATGATCTCAACATTCCCGATTTGAATGCCTGGCGTCAAGGATTCAATCAAACGTCTAATAAAGGGAAATAGCTTCCCTGAAGTTTTGATAACTGCAAAGCTAATAATCAGGAAGGCAAAGCTGGCTATAACCGTATAAATGATGTTCTTAAGTAGTTGTTCGGGTTTTCGATCTTGGCGATATTGAGCGATAGCAACCTGAATTTTTTGTAAAGCTTGTTGAGCTAAAACCTTCGGCGTTGAACGATAGGCTTTTGCATCTCGCTCCGTCACCGTTAGAATTACTTCTTGATCTACACTTAAATAAAGTGAGTTATCATCAGGAATCTGCTTAATTGTCAGGTTCTCAACAGGAATAGAATCATTTTGAGCAATTCTTTCAATTCTCCGGGTAATAGCGTTAGCTCTCTCCTCCGCCGAAAATGAAGAAACTCCACGCCGGATAAAAAAGAGAGTTTTTCCATCTAACATAACTGGAAAGCCGTCAATTTTATTTTCCAGTTGTGTCGGATTTTGAGCTATTCCCAAAAGAGGAGAGGTGAGAGTCAGTAGTAAAACTACGATAAATATTACCAAAGTATGTCCAATTTTTTTCATCCATCTTCTAGTTCTAGATGGTTTACTTGGCATTAAAGATATTTGATTAATATCGAAAAATGGTACAGATTTCATAGGATTAAGTCAGATTTTTTTGGGTGTATTCGGGTAAGATTTAGGCATTACTGTCCTCGATGAGGTACGGATATACTAGGTTGAGACAGGAGTGGAAAAATTGCCAACACCAAAACTCTGTAAGGGTTGCCAATATTTAGGAAATTTAAGCGAGTTTTTCCTCAACATCTGTTAGTGATGGAAATGGGAACCAGATAATTTTGACTGATAATGAGACTGAGATTGAAAAAATGCGATCGCTGAATGAATGTCCCGCAACAACAGAGCCGCCATGTCGCGACTAAATCCCTCCTTGATCACCACGCGCTGCACGGTTAAATCTTGGCGATTTTTCGGCATTGTATAGGCAGGAACTAACCAACCCCGCTCGCGCAATTTATCAGCCAAATCGAATAAACTATAATTAGCTTGATCGCTAATTGTCTCCTTTAATTTCCAAGCAAAAACTGGAATAGTGCTGCCATCGGTAATTAATTCAAACAGTCCGATCTTAGCGATTTCCCCCGATAAATACAAGGCCGTATCTCGACAGGCTTGATGAATTTGTCGATAACCCTCCTTACCCAGTCGTAAAAAATTATAGTATTGAGCGACTACTTGATTGCCGGGACGAGAAAAATTCAGAGCAAAATTAGGCAGATCACCGCCTAAATAATTACAATTAAAGATTAATTCTTCTGGTAATTCTTGCCGATCTCGCCAGATAATCCAACCAACACCGGGATAGACTAAACCGTATTTATGCCCGGAAGCATTAATCGATTTAACCCATTTGAGGCGAAAATCCCAGACTAAATCGGGATCAAGAAAAGGGGCAATAAAACCACCACTAGCACCATCGACGTGCAGGGGAACTTGCCAGCCGGTTTCTCTGTTCAATTTTTCCAGGGCATCATTAATTTCTTGGACGGGTTCGTAACTACCATCAAAGGTACTACCCATAATGGCAATTACCCCGATCGTATTCTCATCAATTAGTTTAATTGCTTCCGTCGCATTGAGATGAAAACGATTCCCTTCCATCGGCACAAAACGCGGTTCTACCTCCCAATAACGACAGAATTTTTCCCAACAAACCTGCACATTAATGCCCATGACTAAATTAGGTTTATCGGTGGGTTTACCCTCTTTTTGTCGGCGATAGCGCCGCTGCCATTTTAAAGCCATGCCTCCCAACATCGCCGCTTCACTGGAACCAATGGTAGAACAACTGGTTGCCGCTGCGCCTTTGGGAGCATTCCAGAGTCTAGCGATCATATTCACACAACGCAATTCAATTTCGGCGGTTTGTGGGTATTCATCCTTGTCGATCATGTTTTTATCGAAGGTTTCCGCCATTAATTGTTTGGCTTCCAGTTCCATCCAAGGGTGACAAAAGTAGCCAAATTCAGGCGAGAATTACCATCAAGGGCGAGTTCATCCCAGATTAAATTATAGGCCACCGCCGGCGGCATTTCTCCCTCGGGAATCTCGTATTTAGGTACGGCGGAAGTCAGGGCGCGGGAAGCATAGGTGGGGGTAATTAGTGTCTCTTCTGGACCTAGGCGATCGAGATTAATTTTCTGATGAACCATAACTTCCTTAATAAAATATCTTTTTTGCTTAGAGTAAATTACCAATCATCCCAAAAATAATAGCAATAATCAAGACGGATAAAGAATAGGAAAGCATCCCGTAGGTTGCTACCAGCCGCCGCATTGCCGTACTATTAATACTTGTATCGGAGGTTTGATAACAAGCCGCCATACAAAAACCTTGATAGAGAAATTCCCTCCAATTAGGTCGATCGCAATCGGGAAAAACTAGGCCTTTACCATCATGATAGTAGCGTACTGCATATTCTTGGCTGTAGATCAATTGTATGGCTAACCAAGCACTAATAATACCCAAAAAACCACAGGCAAAATGAACGATGGCGTGTTCGGAAGCGATCAGATAAATTAATAGTCCGAAACTGCCGATCGTATAAAATAGGGATTCCAGAAATGCCCCCCGATGATTGGGAGGTTTTAATAGTTCTAGCTGCCAGGGGGCAAGGCAAGAAATTCTGTAAGCTAGTAACATAATTGCCACTATCAAAGCGAAAAGAAAAGCTAAAACCAGTCGCAGAGTAATAGTCACCGGCAGCATTAAGACAATCAGAGCGACAATTATTTGACAGAGCCAGCGAATTTGAGTATAGCTGGGTTTTCTAGCGGTTTTTTTGACCATAGATCAAAGCAGAATTATCCCTAACTATTCTCTCATAAAAATCTGCGGGGTAAATTATGCGATCGCTGCTTGTAATTCCGGGCAACTGTACCAACTCCAAGGCCCGTCTAAAACTGGTTTGATATTCAGTTCTTCACGCCATTGATCTAAGGGTTTTTCTAATCCTTCTTCCCACTTGATCGGGAATAGAGGTTGGGCCTGGCGACCGATGGTAATTCCCCGAGAAATTAAATCGAATTTGTAACCGAGAGTTTTATTTAAATCGGCATCACTTTCTACCTCACTTAACAGAGTATCACTGGTAAAAAAAGTCATCAGTAAAGAGAGGATATCGATGAGGAGAAAAGTAGGATAACGAGTTTGAGCGACCGTGACAGAAATTACTCCCAATTCTCCAAGAGTATCTAAACTAAACCCGGTGAGAATGTGATGGATATCGTGGGTTTTATCAATGCGAAAACCAATATAGTCGGCATCGGAATCAAATTGCTCGCGTTGGGGATAAAATTGCGGATCATAGCCCAAAGTGTGCATAATTGTGCCGTAAGTCCAACCGAGAGAACCTTTCGGCATTTTTAACATTGCTTCGAGATCGTAGGGTTTGCCGATGTATCTTTCTTGCACTAATTGAGCGGAAGCTGGTTCTTGCAGAACTGCTTTTACACATAACTCCATCGGGCGACTATTGACCAATCGGCGCTCGATTTCCCAGACATTAGCCGTTTCTTGGCCAGCGCCGGCCGCTAGATCGACAAATTCCAGAAATCGATGCAAATTTTCGGGTGTGGCTAATTGATTGATGTATCTGTAACTCATGGAATTCTCCTCATCGGTAGATAAATTTACAGGCTGCTTAGAACAAGTGTATTAATAGCGCAGGGGGCCACCGTAACCACCGTATAAACCGACCCCGCGGGTACCGGCCCCCACCCCGTAAAAGCCAGGACCGACACCACCACCAACACCAATCCAATCGATAAATAGGGAAGTTGCCCCGCCGGTTTTAGGTAGAGTCCCTTCGATTAGCTTGTAGCTATAAATCAAGTCCTTGCCATCGATGACGGGATTGCTAATCTCGACGACAATTATGGTATTGTCTTGACGGCCAGGTTCATAGACCGAGAGGGTAGCATTGGGGGGATCGTTGGCAAAATTATCTTTTCCCGCCCTAGCTGTCCACTCATCCATGTAGGCTGCCATGGTCAGATTACCAGCAATCCGGTTTGGGCGATCGGAAAAGTATAATGTCTGTTTGTTGACATTCACCAGGCGAATTGTTTTTGCGACGGGATCTACCTTAAGATCTTCTGCCGTTTGCACGAACATTAACTGCACTTTTTCTTGAGCAGGAGTAGTCTGGGCTACAGAAATATTGGGCATCCCCCAGCTATTGATTGCCATGGCCGCTACTCCCAGAAAAAGTGTATAACGAAAACGCTTCAGGGATTTGGTCAATTGCTCAGAATTTCTCATGATTGCTCTCCTTAATACCCAGTTTAAATATACAACAGCTTATTTGATATTTCCAGTAATTTTCTTAGCTAACTATAGCGTTTCTGATTCACAAGAGGTACATTCCCGATCCTGAACAGCTTAATCAGCAAAGGTTTAAGTGTGCCGCATAGATGCGAGAACCGCTATATTTAGACTAATTAGTAATTGGCTATGATGGTAGTTTCGGAACGATCTGATCGACAAAAATATTAATCAAACCTGTCACCATAAATTGTACTCCGATCGCCGCTACAAATAGGCCCATAACTCGCTGAGTAATACTCAAGCCAATATCTCCTAAAAGTCTTTGTAACCATTGGCCAGCCGCGAGGATGAGAAAGACTAAAAAACTGACTAAAATTGTCATCAAAATCAGTTCAATGCCCGTACCACTACCTAGCCTTGATTCGGCTTCACTGGCATAAAGAATAACGTTAGCAATAACCCCAAGACCCACTAATAAAGGCATAGCCATAGGAATAACAATCTGCCGATAAACTGACTTAGCTTCGCTGAGATAATCCCCGCCTTGCTCATTAATTAAAAGCTCTTTTGTCCCTGCCCCAGAACCGTTAACAATGTTGATACCGATAATCAACAAAAGCACGCCACCAGCTAGGCGAAAAGAGTCTAAGGTGACGCCAAAGAATTTTAGCATTGCCGTTCCGATAAACATAAAAATCAATAACAAACACAAGACAGTTAACGAGACAAATAGAGCCACGAGTCGTTGTACTTCTTTACGTTCGCGAGCGGTGTAACTAATAAAAATCGGCAGCATTCCCAGAGGATTTAAGAGGGCGAATAAAGTGATGGCAAAGTTTCTCAAAAAAGACCATTCCATAGGACAAAGTTGCTAATTTAAGCTCAATTTTTTTGCTTTTAACCGAGGGATAGTCTAGATAAAGCTACCAGTATCGCAAGTCCCCTTTTCTACTGCCTGGCCATGATAATTTTCAGACGTTCCTCCGGGTCGATCAGGTGGTCATGATTGTCCGTACCCAGATCCAATTGAACCCAGCCGATCTTGCCGGTGAAACGACTGGTTTTCGAGGTATATTCCGCCGCCACGGGGGTACCAGATTCGTAGCCGATATCCGTGGTTTCGTCGGCGGAGAAAATAAAAGCCTGAGTTCGTTCTACCCGACCCGTACCCACTGGTTGACCGTCGTAGTAGAGGGTGACATTTCCCCCCCGTCCTAAACCACCACCATCGTAGGCAAACTCCATCCGTACCTGATGCTTGCCAGCCTGGATCGTCTCCGTCGCCTCGGTGACAAAACTTTCAATCCCCAGCACGTTATAGACGAACTTGGCTTTTCCATCGTGGCTATAGACACTCCAACCACCGAAGCGGCCGCCTTGGGCGATAATCACCCCGTCCGCGCCTTCCGGGGGAATTTCCAGTTCCGCCGTTACCGAGAAGGATTTATTTTTGATGTTGATGACGCTATTTTCAGACAAACGCCCCATCCCGGCAAAGAATAATTGCGAGTTTCCCCGCACGAGGGTAGGCCGGCCAGCGGTGGCGGGATCGACCCGTTCCACTTGGCGATCGTCTAGGGGCAGTACATTATATTTAACCGCCTCGATCAGAAATTGTCGCTGTAGTTCGTGCAGTTTCTCTGGCATTTCCTGGCAGAGATCCCGAGCTTGCGTCCAATCCGTACTGCCGTCGTATAGTTCCCAGATATCATCGTCGAAAGGAACCATCGTCTGTCCAGTCATCACCCACGGGGTGCGGTGCTTGGTAATCGCGCTCCAACCCTTGTAATAGATGCCCCGATTGCCAAACATCTCGAAATACTGCACATCATGACGTTCGGGGGCGGCTGCGTCGTTAAAGGTATAAACCATACTCGTACCCTCGTAGGGACTTTGTAGGACACCGTTAACCATCGTCGGTTCGGGAATGCCTACCACTTCCAACACCGTCGGGGCCACATCAATGACGTGACAGAATTGGTGACGAATCCCACCTTTTTCCTGGATGAGTTTGGGGTAACGAACAATCGTACCGTTGCGGGTGCCGCCCCAGTGGGAAGCGACCTGTTTCGTCCACTTATAGGGGCTACTCATCGCCCAGGCCCAACCGACCGCGTAGTGATTATAGGAATCGGGCGCACCGAAGTCATCTAGTTTCGAGAGGAGAAATTCCGGGGTTTCTAGACTCGCTAACCCGTTAAAGTTGGCCATCTCGTTAAACGCGCCCTGAAGCGTTCCCTCGGCGGAGGCACCGTTATCACCGACGATGACGTAAATTAGCGTATCGTCGAGGATTTCTAGCTTTTCTAAGGCTTGAATCACTCGTCCCACCTGATCATCGGTATGTTCCAGAAAGGCGGCGTACACCTCCATCTGGCGCTCTAATACCGGCTTCAGGCGCTCGTCCATGTCATCCCATGGGGGAATTTCGGCGTGACGGGGGGTGAGTTCGGCATTTTGGGGAATTACGCCCAGTTCTTTCTGTCGGGCAAAGGTGATCTCACGCTGGCGATCCCAACCGTGAGCGAATTGGCCTCGATACTTGTCGATCCACTCCTTCGGGACGTGGTGGGGGGCGTGGGTTGCGCCAGGGGCGAAGTAGGCAAAGAAAGGCTTATTGGGGGCGAGAGCTTTTTGTTGACTAATCCAAGCGATCGCTCGATCGGCCAGATCCTCGGTCAGGTGATAGCCTTCCTCCGGAGTTTTCGGCGGTTCGATCGGGGTTGTTCCCTCGTACAGTGCCGGCTCCCACTGGTTATTTTCGCCACCGATAAAGCCGTAGAAATACTCGAATCCACCCCCGCCAGAGGGCCAAGCGTCAAAGGGACCGATCGGGCTGGTTTGCCAAACCGGTACTTCGTGGCATTTACCGAACTGCGCCGTGGAATAGCCGTTTAGCTTCAGGGTTAAGGCAAGGGGGGCTTTGGTGTTGGGACGGACGGAACTCTGTCCAGGGGCGGAGGTGGCGGTTTCGGTGATGTTGCCCATGCCGACCGAGTGATGATTCCTTCCAGAGAGCAAAGCCGCACGACTGGGAGAACAGAGGGCAGTGGTATGAAAACGGGTGTATTTTAACCCAGCCGCCGCTAATCGCTCGAAAGTGGGCGTATTGCAGGGACCACCGAAGGCACTGGCGGCTCCAAAACCCACGTCATCGAGCAGCACGATCAGCACGTTGGGTGCGCCAGCCGGCGGTCGGATATCTCGAATCGGGGGATAGTGGGTGTCGGGATTCTTGGCGTCGTAGGTGGTTAGACCGAAGGGGGTCAAGTCGGGAATCGGTAGAATTTGGCGTTGGATCGGTTTGTCTTGGGTCATCTTGAGGGCTCCTTTTAACCTTTTAAATTTGCGATCGAGAGGTGAAAATCGGAAAAATCGGCTATTTCGTTGACAACGGCAATACATGATCGCATTTTTAAAGTTTAATCAATAAGATGACGGCGTTGCCGAAGGCACTGCGTTCTCGAAGAGCGGCGAAGCCTAGCAGACCACACTAATTTGATTTTCTGAGCCAATTGATTAAAAGATTTTTAATGCGTATTAGTCTTTCTGGTGAGATATTTCCTAAACGGGCATTGATTACAGATGATTCGACACTTGTTAATCGTCCTAGCCGAATTAAAGAAGCCACTTTAAGTCCAGTAGTAATATAGTCAGAATCTGAGGTATTAATAATTTCGTCAAATCCTAAAGTAGCTTGATGGAGACGAGAAGAAATTAAAGCAAGTAATAAATCACGATGGCGACTTGGTGAAATAGCAAAAATAATTAAAGCTGGACGTAGTTTTCCTGATTGCAAGTCTGCTTGAGGAAAACGAATTAGAACAATATCACCTGGTTTCATAGTTGATAAATTTCTTGAGCATCTGCTAGGGAATATTCAATTTCATCTTCTTCTTTAAAAAATTGCTCTAATGCAAATTTTTGCCAGTCTTCATCTTGCCAATTAGTATATTCTGAAATGTTGTTTGGCTCAGGGGAAATTAATCGGGTAAAGTTGGCAATTTTTTCAACAATGTGATCGGGTAATCGGTTAATCTGTTGGTGAAGTTCTTCACGAATTGTAGCCGACATAAGTAGGGAGGCACAATTATTTGTAGGGCTCTTCGGTTTGTGTTATGCAATGGATGGGGGTTATAAGGGATGGAACCCTTATAGAGAAAGGCATTTAGCGATTTTTGTCAATTGTTTTTTATCTAGAGCGAACTAATCAATTAAGTCTCTTGCCAGATAAGGATTTAGTCGATTTATGCCCCCCTATCGAACCATA
>NZ_JASJFB010000175.1:0-8774 GCF_030065455.1 Microcystis sp. M53602_WE12
AAAGTACTGGATCTGGGAGTGATCGGGGGGAAATTTAGGCACTTTTTCCCTGAAAATTAGGTAATTGGCCACCTCAAAACTGGTAAAACCCCACACCCCACACCCCACACCCCACACCCTGCCACCACCGAAAAACTTTTTGCCGCAAACCCTATTTATTCATCGATCAAGACAGTTGTGCTACTGCATTGAGAGCATAACTTTTAGTAATAAAAGGAGAAGTCATGGCTGTTAAAAGTCCTCCGTAATCAAGATTAAAACTGACTTCGCTTCCTACTTTTAACCTCTTGTTATGACTATCAAGAACTAGATGATCGCTACTAGAACCTAATATTTTTATCTCCTGACTTGTTTGTAATCCAGAGATAAGAATATCCTGTCTTCCTAATGCAATAATAACTCGACGGTGAATGCCTTGGTCGATAAAGCTGGGAACATTACCAAAAGCATCTCGACCAATTTCTCCAGAGGGTAGAGATGGTTTATCTTTGGATTCGATTACTTCAGCAATTAACCGAAAAGCATCGGTATATAAGCCAGGTATCACTTGTCGATTAACTGTTTCACAACCTAATAAAATTGATTCTCCTAAACGCAGATTATTAATCCGACCAACTTCGCTACTTTTTTGATACCATTGATAGTTAGCAGAATTGCCTCCTGAAATAATCGGTAATTTTATTAAAAATTCCTGCTCAATTGTATCTGTTAACACAGATAATTTGCTCATATTATGGCTATCAGGTTTAATACCTCCATAACAAGCCAAATTACAACCCAGTCCAATAATTTTGATAAAGGGAAAAGCGAGGGTCTTTTTGATGAACTTGACCAGATCTTTCGGCAGTACACCTTCGCGTAAATCCCCTAACTCCGTCATGATAATAATGCGGTGTATTTTTTGCTTTTCTTGAGCATAATAGGAAAGTTCCTGAATTGTTGCTAATTCGGTATTTAAGCTGATATCTGCAATGTTAACCACTGATTCTGCTTGACTCAAGGCAGTACGCAACAGAACAAAAGTTGTCACTATTCCTGCTTGTTTCATTTTGAGAATATTTTCGATTCGAGAGTCAGCGATAAAGTTGACTCCACCTTGAATCATCGCCAAGGCGATCGAGGGATCACCCAAAATCGCTTTGGAAACTCCCATCACAGAAAGTCCCTTGCTACCGTAGAATTGGCAGAGTAAACGAGCATTATGGCGTATTTTCGGGAGAGAAATCTCGATTCTGGGTAAAAGGTCTTTCATCAGCCTATTTGCTCCCAATTGCGGGAATTGCAGCTAAAATTTCCCCTTTGATTTTCCGGTTTAATTTCGGAAAGCGATCGCATAAAGCTTGGACTAATTTCTCACATCCGTGTAACAAAACATCAGTAGTCGGTAACTGAAAATCTCGCTCATATTTGGCAATAATACGCTCAGTGGCTGCCGTGGTGAGATTTTCGTGATTAATCGCAATAGCGATAACTTTAGCGGGAGAAATTGCCTCAATTAGTGAAATTTCTTCCTGTAATTTTGGCATGGCTAAATGAGGAAAATCACAGCGAAATTTTCGGGCTGGGGGATGTTGTAAAATAATCCCATCGGGCCTACTTCCTTTCAAAATTCCCAGGGAACTCATAAAAGCAGGATGACTCAGAGAACTTTGTCCTTCCACTAAAATAATATCGGGTTTTTCTTGCTCAAAAGCTTGAACCACAGCATTTTCAATTTCACCGATGACAAATTGAGAAACCAAAGCATCGATCGAAACCCCATATCTTGCTCCCTGCATCAAGCTAGTTTGTCCAGTAGCGACTAAGACAGACTTAATACCCAAGCCTTGGAGAGTTTGATTAACTGCCACCGCAGTGGTCATTTTTCCGCAAGCACAATCGGTTCCTAAAAAGGCAATAACGGGTATATTTACTTGGGAAATTTGCCCAGTAAATACATGAAGATCAGCTAATTGTGGTGGTTTACGAATGTCTGTAATTTGCACACCATACTGACTAGCTTGCTCCCTAAATTCTAAATCCTCGGAGAAGAATTGATGCAAACCATTAATAATCTCCATTCCTTGTGCCATTGCTTCTAAAATTAGCAGCCTTTCTAGGGGGGGAATAAACGCTTCTAAGGGTGCTTTGCCGTAGATATAACAATTGGGAACATCTCTAAGTTTTTCTAAGGCTGTTTGTAAATTGGCAAAAATGGGAATATGATTTTTTTTGTCTCCTAATGCTTCTCCCGCATCTTTTCCCGCTAAGGAACTATCCAGCACTCCAACAATTGTATATATTTCTGATTGTCTGATCAAGCCAGCTGCCGTTTTTCCGTCCACACGTCCAAACTGATTTTCACAGTAAATTAAAGCCGTTTTTTTCGTTGATACCACTTTCTTAATCTCCTGAATATTAGATAATTGAAATTTCACTCCTAACTCCCAGTAAGTAGGGAGGCACAATTATTTGTAGGATGGGTTAGCGGTAGCGTAACATTAGCGGGCGTTGGGTTTCATGCTTCAACCCAACCTACGTTCATCTTATATTTAATTCCACCCACCTACTTAAGACTATTTATTCTTCTTCTTCTTCTATAGCATAATTATCTGGATCGATAATATCGTCTAGTTCTTCTAAGATTTGCAAATCGGGATGAGCATCAGATTGACGTAATTTTAATCTTCCTGTCCGTTCTAACCAATGGAGAAGGGTTTCTTTGGAAGTTATCTGCATAACAGGAATTGCCTGATAGCGAGGTTCTTGACTAAGAGAAGGATTAAATTTCATACCTGTTGAATTTCCTTTGAGAAGTTAACTCTATTGGTTGTTCTATTGTTGATCACGAAGCAACCCACAAAAAACTGAAAAAAATTGTCAAGTTTAGCAAAGTAAAAAAGTTCAGCTGTCAGATTTACTATTTGGACAGATAGATAGAGTCGGTTCCAATATATGCTCCCGATACTTGGGATGCAGACTCTATGGTGTAAATTAAAGTTTTCCTGTCTCGCTCAACTTAAATGTCAATCCTACGGTTTTTATCTAGCTAACGGAAAAGGTGATTAATAACACCAAAGCAACCAACAAAACCGCCCCTACTCCTTGCAAAATATACCATTTTTGCTGTTCTAAAGATGGGGATTTTGATAGATAAATCTTGGGTTCGCTACCATAGTTATTGATGATTCCTTCATCATCTACTGTATAGCCCTCTGGGAGAGGTATATTAAGTGATGGATAGTTTTGCCCGTTTATATCTAGTTTAACCTCAGCAGGAATTAATTCACTTCCATCGCTTGGGGAATAGACTGTCGCACCTGTCTCTTGATTAGATTTAGTAGAGTAGTGCATGATCATCTCTCTTCAAAATCTGAGTATAACACAGAATAAGGCGAAATGGTTTTTAGGCTAATTTTTTCCTAGGGCTTTAATCAGCAAATTTGGCTAATGTCGGCAAATTAAAGCAAAAAATATGATTTTATAACTTGACAAAGCTAGATAAAAACATTTAGTCAACTCGCTATTCACTTTTTAGCATACCAGCGCCATAAAACTCGCGCTAAACGTTGGGGATCATGACTAACTTTGGCAGTAACTTCATCTTCTGCCATTACATTCGCTAAAACAATGCGATAACCCATTTTTCCCACCTCCTCGCGGTCTAAAAACACAGGATGACTATGCTCTTGGGCGTATAATTGCAGAGATTGGGGCGATGGTGCAGTTCTTTGGGCTAAAACTGCATCAAAGACGCGTTCCTCGCAGACTTTTTCGATCGCCCGAATATGATCAGCCACCGAATAATTATCCGTTTCCCCCGGCTGGGTCATAATATTACAAACATAGACACGGGGGACTGTCACCTGTGCTAGGGCCTGACGAATTGCGGGAACCAACAAATTAGGGATAATACTGGTATAAAGACTACCCGGCCCGATAATAATATAATCTGCCTCCTTGATTGCCGCTAAAGCAGCCGGTAAAGCGACCGGATCGGCAGGATGACAGCCAATCTGACGAATTTGCCCCATAGCTTCGGTTATCTTCGATTCTCCCTCAATAATGCGCCCATCGGCTAACTTAGCCCAGAGACTAACATCGGTAAGGGTAGCAGGTAGCACTTTGCCGCGAATGGCCAAAACTTTGGCACTAGCATCGATCGCCTGTTCCAGATCGCCGGTAATCTCGGTCATAGCGCTGATAAATAAATTACCAAAACTGTGGCCCGATAAACCATCCCCGGCATGAAAGCGATATTGAAACAATTCCGTTAATAACTTTTCCTCATCGGCTAAAGCGGCGATACAATTGCGAATATCCCCCGGGGGTAAAATGCCCATTTCCCGACGTAATCGGCCCGAAGAACCGCCATCATCAGCTACGGTGACAATAGCGGTGATATTAGAACTATACTGTTTTAAACCGCGTAAAAGCGTCGATAAACCCGTACCGCCACCGATGGCCACGATTTTCGGGCCGCGATGGAGACGACGATGGGTGCGTAGGAGATCGACTAATTCCTCCGATGCGTCCGGTTGTAGTGCTTCTGTAATCGTTTCGACAGTGCGACTCTGACCCCAGAATAACAAAAAGACACCCAACAAAACCGCCAGCGGCCCGGAAACAGAATTAGGGACCAAACGGGCGATCGTTTCTAATGCTTGGGAAACAAACTCTAAAAAGCGATTAACTGGGGTTAATTTTACCCAAATAGCCAAACCGAAGGAGGTGAGAAAAACACCGGTTAAACTGATTAAAAGCCAGCGTTTGACAAAAATACCGGGAGAAAGCCATTTAAACCAACGATTAACCCGTTTAGGCGTTTTTCTGCCCACAGAAGCGGCTATTTTTCCCTTCTGAGCGTTGAGTTCCCGTAGCGTCTGTTTAAATGGACTCATAGATGTGGCCTGGCAGCGAACGCATTGATTCTGGAGAGACTGTAGCCGAAAAAGGGGACAAACTCAAGCTTAATTAGGGTCTGCTGAAAAAGTTTTTTGTGGGGAGAGGGTGTGGGGTGTGGGGTGTAGGGTGTAGGGTTTTCCCGATTTTGAGGAGGTCAATTACCTAATTTTCAGGGAAAAAGTCCAGGGATTTTCCCCCCGATCACTCCCATATCTGGTACTTTTTGATTGCCAAAAAGTCTAAAAGTCTTACCCAACAAGGTTTTTAGATTTATTCAGCCAGCCTGACCTAACCTCCCACTTGAGAATAGGCCGCCTCGGAAATTGTGGGAATATCGGCGTATTTGCCGATAACCGACTGTATAATGCTGTAAACACAGGCGGCAAATGCTCCCAAAAAGACGACGTTAAAAAGAGTTTCTACCACTAAATTCGCCCCTAAACCCCTAGCGACGAAACCTAAGACCAATCCCAATAAATACACCAAAATCTCGATTAAAATCGCCTGCATGGTGTTAAAGCGGATAAAATGACTGATGCGGGGATTGCGTACCACGGCGAAAAAGAGGACGAAAAAGATAATTAAACTGCCAAAGCTTCCCAGAGAACTATAGAGAAAAGCTAAGGGATATAAGGCTATTGCTAAGGCCGCTCCTAAAAAAGGAATTTGCTGAAAGATAAAGATACCGAAGGCAAAAGCCGAATATAAGGGTAAAAGATATACTAAAGCTGCAAAAATGCGATCTTTTGTATCGGTTGAGCCGCGCCAAGTCATAATCTATTGTCTCCTGAGACTACTGCTAACTCTCTTCAAGATAACCCGGCAGCCCATCAGACTTCGCGTAACTGAAGAAATTGATCGAGGCCGAAGATTGTTAGGCCTCGATCGATTTTTTCTCAAACAGAGACGGGGTGCTTGATTTCCTGTAACAGAGCCAGATATTCCTCCTTAAAATACTTTAGGGTACTTAAAATCGGATTGGGAGCGCTTTGACCAAGACCACAAAGACTGGTTTCTTTGACCATTTGACAGAGATGTTCTAGGTTTTCGAGGTCGTGAATATCGGCCTTTCGAGCGATAATTTTGGCCAATAATTCAAACATTTGTACTGTTCCCGTGCGACAGGGGATACATTTACCACAGGACTCCTCGCGACAGAACTCCATATAGAATTTCGCCACTTCCACCATACTGGTAGTATCATCCATAACCACCATCCCCCCAGATCCCATCATCGAACCGAGTTTGGCTAAGGATTCGTAATCCACGGGAGTATCGAGTAAATTAGCGGGAATACAACCCCCAGAGGGGCCGCCGGTTTGTACCGCTTTCACTTGACCATCGGGAACACCACCCCCCATCTCCTCGACAATTTCCCGGAGAGTAATACCCATCGGCACTTCAATCAGCCCATTATTGCGGATTTTTCCCGTCAAAGCGAAGATTTTTGTGCCTTTACTGCTGGCAGTACCGATATTGGCGTACCAAGCGGCCCCCTCGCGGATAATAGCGGCGATATTAGCGTAGGACTCCACGTTATTAATCAGGGTGGGACAACCATCGAGGCCCGATTGGGCCGGATAGGGGGGACGGGTGCGAGGAGTGCCGCGGCCGCCTTCGATGGAATGGATGAGAGCGGTTTCCTCTCCACAGACAAAGGCCCCCGCCCCGATGCGGATATCTACCTTAAAATCGAAAGTGGACTCGAATACTTGGGAACCCATTAAACCAAATTTTTTGGCCTGATTAATCGCTTTTTGCAGACGATCGATCGCCAGAGGATATTCGGCTCTAACATAGATATAACCATGATCGGCCCCCACAGCATAGGCAGCGATCGCCATTCCTTCCAGGACTAAATGGGGGTCACTTTCCAAAACACTACGGTCCATAAACGCCCCGGGGTCGCCTTCATCAGCATTACAGATAACGTATTTTTGTTTACCCGGTTGTTTAGCCACCGTCGCCCATTTTAAACCGGTGGGATAACCCGCACCTCCCCGGCCGCGCAAACCGCTTTTGGTGATTTCCTCCACCACCTGGGCCGGAGTCATCTCGTAGAGGGCCTTGTAGAGAGATTGATAACCCCCGACGGCGATATATTCCTCAATGCGATCGGGATCGATTTTACCGCTATTTTCCCGGACAATTTTGACTTGATGGGAGAAAAAGGGATGTTTTGAGTCCCCTAATTGCACCTCGGTTTTGCCGCCGTTTAAGGCCGCAATAATGCTGGCCGCACTTTCCGGGGTGACTTCTTCGTATAAGAGATCCTGGGGATCCACTTCCACCAACGGACCGCGACCACAAAAACCCATACAACCGACCCCGACCACTTCGACTGTATCCTCTAGGTCTGCTTCTTTGACGGCAGTGGCGAGGTTTTTTTTGATTTGGAGGGAGTTAGCAGCTTGGCAACCGGTGGAAGTGCAACAATGCACCCGGATGCTTTTTTGTCTAGTTTTTTCTTTCTCGGCCACTGCCAATAATTCTTGTAAGTCCATATTCTTCTCAATCCACTAGAGTGAAAAATTACTGGGAGAAACTCTGTAGTTTCGCTAAGACAGTTTCCGAATCTTGTTTAGGGGCCACGACTCCATCGAAGACCACGGCCGGCGCAATCCCACAGGCCCCGATACAACGGGCCGACACTAGGGAAATTTCTCCATCGGCGGTGGTTTCTCCCACTTTGACATCAAAGGCGTTTTCGATGTCTTCGAGGATTTTGCCGCTGCCTTTGACATAACAAGCAGTCCCCATACAGATGATACAGGTGTGTTTTCCCGCCGGTTTCAGGGAAAAGAGATGGTAGAAGGTTGCTACCCCATAGACGCGACTGAGGGGCAGTTTTAGCGCCCGGGCAACGTAGAGGAGAACATCTTCTTCTAGGAATCCAAAGGCTTCTTGGGCTTTGTGCAGGACTTCAATCAGGGCTGATTGATTATATCCTGCCCGCTTCATGGTAATGTCGAGGACTTTGAAGCGTTTATCGCCACTGGGATGCTCTTTTTTCTCCGTTTGACGAGGATTGGCAGTTTGCATAAATCTGAACCAAATAAATTTTAGGGGCGATGACGGGAAAAAGATGGAGAGTTGTCGGTTTTCCTTGGTCATCTCCCTGCTTTTATTCTGACACTGGCTCCGGAGGGCGATCGATAACTTTATCTTTCCTTTAGTTATTGGGGGATAGGGGATTTTTCGGCCTTGTCAAATTGAAAGATGCTCCGAATCAGCCTGGAACTGAAATTACTTTGATAGCAAGGATTGCATTGCATCTTTCCTATAATAGTGTTTAATCAACGAATAGGGCCTTTTATGGCGGGCTTAAGTGGGGAACAAGAGTCGCTCGATTTAGCAGTGGAATATAGCTAGGTAATAGCTGTAGGGCTAATTCATGAATTAGCCCTACAATCAATTATGATGAACCCTGGAAATAGAAAACGGGTTTCTTCGATAAACCCGTTTTCTGCGGGTTTTTTTGCGGGAAGCATCCCCCTCTCCTCGTAGGTTAAAGGGATGAGGTCATAACAATATGTTGCCAAAGGCGACTTTTCAGAATATAATGTAGAAGAGTAGTCATTCATCGCTCAGATTAGTTAAGATGATATTACATGACTAATAATATTGACCATGATCGCTTGTTTAAGGAGTTAATCTTCACCTTTTTTGTCGAATTTATTGAGTTATTTTTTTCCTCAATTGATGGATTATTTAGATAGAGACTCGATTACTTTTTTAGACAAAGAAGTATGGCTCTTCGGTTTGTGTTATGCAATGGACGGGGGTTATAAGGGATGGAACCCTTATAGAGAAAGGCATTTAGCGATTTTTGTCAATTGTTTTTGCTCTAGAGCGAACTAATCAATTAAATCTCTTGCCAGATAAGGATT
>NZ_JASJFB010000112.1:0-3375 GCF_030065455.1 Microcystis sp. M53602_WE12
AGCCAGTCCCTCATCATAACATTATTGCGGGATTTATGTCAAGCCCTGGGAAGGAGCGAGCAGGGCGATCGCATTTAAGACTGAATCCCTTGAGTATAGGCTACTTAGGGTTTGCTGAATAATGGTAAAACCCTTTTAAAATAAAGCTTTTGACCTGTTAAAGTCCGATGTTCATGCTGCGAAAATAGGATTGGGACGTTCAAAAACCTTGCATTATCCTTCTTGTAGTACATAGCTTGGTACAAAAAACAATGGCAACAAAGCCCGAAACGACCGGCTCCTGACGACCGGCTACTGACTCCTACCCCCAGGAAAAACTTTTTCAGCAGACCCTATGTAAGAAATCAGTGCGAGTGTCTTTAATCTTTGCGTGGATTTTAGCCACTTGTTTTCTGGCTTTTTCCCGTCGGTTACTTCCTTTCTGTTTTCTAGAAAGGTTTCGTTGTGCCTTTTTAAGCCGTTTTAGTCGTTTCTTTAACGGTTTTGGTGCGTTGAACTTTTCCCCTGTTGAAAGAGTCGCAAAGGTAGCAATCCCTAGATCGATCCCTACGGTTTGCTTGTTATCTGGCAAAGTTTCAGGACGAATCTCGACAACGAAACTGAGAAAGTATCGATCCGCTGCGTCTTTAATCACGGTGACGCTAGAAGGTTTAGAGGGTAATGGACGGCTCCAAACGACTTTTAAATCACCGATTTTTGCCAAAGTAACGTGGTGTTGATTAACGGTAAAACCATTGTCAGTAAATCTTGCCGATTGTTGAGATTTACGTTTTTTAAACTTGGGAGGTTTTACTTTTTTTCCCTTCCTTTCTGCCTGACAAAATGCAAAAAAGTTAGAATAGGCTGTCTCTAAATCTCTCAAAGACTGTTGTAAAGGAATAGAAGAAACCTCAGTTAACCACTTTCTTTATTCTGTTTTTTTAGTCTGAGTTAGTCTTTTGGAAAACTCGGTATATTTTGGCTTTTTTTCTCCTTGTTGATAGAGTTCTTGGCAAATAAACTCAGGGCAGTGGCAAGAATATTTAAAAGAATGCCGATCATGAATTTCTCCTTAATTTTTCTGGGATCACTGCCATTTTATGGCAAATTTAAGGAGAGCAAGCTTAATATAGAATTAAGATTCACTAAAGTCTTTTTGAGGTACTGACAATGTTTCTTCGCCTAGTTTGTGCGTTTTTTTTGCCGCCCTTAGCCGTATTTTTGACCACGGGACTGAGTTTAGCCTTTGTTATCAACATCATCTTAACTTTAATTGGTTATGTCCCCGGCATTATCCACGCTTTCTGGATTGTCTCCAAAGAAGCGGAGAATTCCTAGTTAGGGTCTGCTGAAAAAGTTTTTCCTGGGGGCAAGGTGTGGGGTGTAGGGTGTAGGGTGTAGGGTTTTACCGATCTTCAGGTGGTCAATTACCCAATTTTCAGGGAAAAAGTCCAGGAATTTTCCCCCTGCTCACTCCCATGCCCGGCACTTTTGGATGTCAAAAAAGTCTAAAAGTCTTACCCAACAAGGTTTTTAGATTTATTCAGCCAACCCTATCTAGATGCTTAAAGACCGATTGAGGATAAAATACCTAGTTTCAAGAGACAAGAGCTTATCTCATCTGATAAGTACCTAAGCAAAATTAATTACACATCCAAGCCGTCAGCCGTCAGCCAAACGCTTTTTGTTGTGATCAGTAAACAGTGAACTAAAAATTCAAATCTGATCCCTGATAGCTGTCTCGGAGTCCCCCGTCTCGGAGTCTCCTGTCTCGGAGTCTCCTGTCTCGGAGTCTCGACTAGGAAATTAATTTTGCACGACTACTTAGCAAGGAGAGAGTGAAAAGGCTCTCTCCTTAATTATGGCTATTCGTCGTCGTCGCTGGCGCCAACTTGCTTGAGATGAATATGTTTTCTCCCCAAAGTAATTTCAAATTCATCTCCCGGTTTGAGTCCCATTTTTTTGGTGTAGGCCGAACCGATCAGAAGATTATTATTTGATTGGACACTGATCCGGTAGCTGGCCGAGCGCCCACCTCGTCCGTGACCATTGGCACTGCTATCTAAGTCAATTCCCTCGGCATCGATTAGAGCATTGAGAAATTTCATCATATTAACGCGTTCAATACCATTTTTTGTCATGGTATAGTAGCCGCATTCCCGGGCTTTTTCCTCTTTGCTGAGGTTGCCTAGCTGTTTAACTTTCTCAATTAGTTCGAGGCCAGTCAGGGGTTCTGGATTGGTAGTTGTGTTCATTTAAGTTCGCAGTAGATAAGTAACGGTTAGGGTCATCAAGGCTAGTCGAGGAGAATTGCTCCCCCTGACCAGAAACAATCGGGTTACGATTGATCTCTACACTTATCTTACACGGTATAAACTAAAAATTATCACTTGCTTGGGGAAATTGATTGTAATGGATTAGACTCTATCTCTCGATCGAAATCTTAAGAGAATTTATCAATGTTGATCGAGATGCCGGGGTAAGGGAGGTTAGCCTTTCTCTCATCAATGAGAGCCGGGGTAGGATAGAGATCAAGAGGTAAAAATGAGGGATAATGAAGCTAACAACTAGGGGTCACTATAGTGTTAAAGCCTTGCTGGATCTTAGTTTACAACCGAGGGGAACTCCCGTATCGGTAAAATCGATCGCCCTGCGTCAAGATATCCCGGCTGCTTATCTAGAGAAATTGCTGATAGAAATGCGACGAGCGGGGTTAGTTCGTTCCTTTCGGGGATCGCAAGGGGGTTATCAATTGGCTAGGCCGGCAAATCGGATCTCGTTGGGGCAAATTTTGGAGGCAGTGGGAGAGACGATCGAGCCATTATCAGGCTATCATCCCAGGGACGAACAGGCAGAAGATTGGGTGACATTTACTATCTGGAAACACCTACACGAGAAATTAAAAGAGGCCCTAGGGAAGATTACCTTAGCCGATTTATACTACGATGCCCGTAGCTGGATCGCCGCTAGGGGAGAGGAAA
This sequence comes from Microcystis sp. M53602_WE12, assembly GCF_030065455.1. Classification (NCBI taxonomy): domain Bacteria; kingdom Bacillati; phylum Cyanobacteriota; class Cyanophyceae; order Chroococcales; family Microcystaceae; genus Microcystis; species Microcystis sp. M53602_WE12. The sequence continues at coordinate 2,961 of NZ_JASJFB010000112.1, forward strand.
CCAGCTTTATTGTTTAGTAGTTTAGAAGTTATGACAGCAACAACACAAGCAAAGATTTATGGGGGGGGTTGTCACTGTGGAGCGATCCGTTTTCAAGTGGCGATCGAGCATGATCAAGCTCTAGACTGTAATTGTTCGATTTGTCAGAAAAAAGGCTTTCTGCATCTGATTGTTCCTTCAGCACAATTTACCCTCCTAAGCGGTGAAGATTTTTTAAGTACCTATACATTTAATACCCACACAGCCCAACATTATTTTTGTCGTGTTTGTGGTATTCATCCTTTCTATCGTCCCCGCTCCCATCCTGACGCTATAGATATAAACCTGCGCTGTTTGGAGGGCAATGTCTTAGGCGATTTTCAGATCCAGTTCTTTGATGGGGCTAACTGGGAAGACAATATTGAGAAAATTCGGG
>NZ_JASJFB010000831.1:0-5481 GCF_030065455.1 Microcystis sp. M53602_WE12
ATACTGATAGTTTCTTCTTTCAAAATAGTCCTAAAAGTCTTGCCCAGTAAGCATTTAACCTTACATAAGCAAAAATTATCACACAAAGTCGAGAAGAGCCTAAGTAGGTAGGCACAATTATTTGTAGGATGGGTTAGCGGTAGCGTAACATAATCGGGCGTTGGGTTTCATGCTTCAACCCAACCTACGTTCATTTTATATTTAATTCCACCCACCTACTTAAACCAGAAGAAATTGAAGCTATGGTTGATAAAAATAAAATTATTAATCAAGCAATGGGGTTGATTTTAGGATAGGAGAACTGCACAGAATAATCAGATAGCTAATTAAACCAGTTCAAAATTTTGTTCCAAATAGATGATACAGATGTTGTAAGTTTCTTCCAAATATTATCAAATTTATCCCAAATGTTTTCATCTGGAATAGGTACTGGTGCTTCTTTTCGAGGTTGTTGATGGAGTTTATCCCAATCTGTTGGAGGTGGTGTTTTACCCGTGTCAAATTTATCCCAAGCACTTGATGAATTGGTTTCAAGTTTTGTCCAGGGATCTGAAGATTTTGTATTTTTTGGACTGGTTTGAGTTTGAACTCCGTTAGGGGAGAAAGTCCATCCTTGACTTGAGGGAGGAGGGTATGGGGATGGAGTAGAATTATTAGATGTAAAACCCCAATTAGTAGGATTATTAACTACAGGAACAGGTGAAGTAACGATTGGAATAGGGTTAGTAGGAGGCACAAAACTCCATTTAGCTCCTGTGTAATTGTTGACTAAATTTTCAAGAGGTTGTAGGTTTTCAATATTTGATTGTTGACAAAATTTCTCTAATTCTTGGGTAAAATACACAATCTCAGGAGAAAGATTTTTAAGTTCTTTGAAAATCTTGGATGAATTAGGTTTAATTAGGTCTTTTTCGGAAAATAGTAGCCTTTCTTCTTGTTGTATTTGTTGCCAATAGTTGGGATTTTCTGATAGAACAAGCAATGATAAATAAATTACCATTTCTGAGAAATAGTCAGCTTTTGGACTTAATTTAGATAACTTATTTCTGTTAGGATGTTGATAACCAGGGAGTCCGTTAATATTGTCGGTTTCGTTGCTTAATTGAGGAACATATAAACTATCATAGTCAATTAAACATAGATCACCATTTTTACGCACTATAATATTACCGTGTTGTAAGTCTCCATGAGAAATATTATTTTGATGGAGAATTTTAACCATTTCTAAGAATTTTTCGGCAAAGTTACGGATAGAAGTCGGGTTATTAATATTATTAGATATAAAGTCTTTAAAGCTAATACCATCAACCCATTCCATTCTAATAATGGGAAATCTTTGTCCATTGACTAAAATTCCTTGTTCTTGGTAAGCAAAATCAACAAAATAAGGAAGTTGAACTGTTTTAAGATAGGCATCAATCGCCTTATAACGAATTTTTAGATCCCCTAAATCTTCTATCCAACATTTAAGGGCATATTTTTTAGGATTAGTTTGAATTTCATAAACAACGGCTTTTCCGCCATTATGAGACAGTAAAAAGTTCTGATTTTGCTTTTGCTTAACAGGCTTTCCTTGTTGTAAAATACCATCGTATATAAATCTATCAGGGTATTTTACGACTGTTTCATAGTCAGTTCTAAGCGGATATTTCATTTTTTTACATACCCCACAAATGTAAATTTAGACCAATTGGGAAGGGAATCAAATTCAAGTTTTTTAAACTTTGATGGTTCGCTTAATTGTCCAAAAACATCCCTTTCTGATTCACTAGCCAAAGTTCTCAGATTTGTCTTGGGTTTTATTTCTATTTCATCCCTTGCACAAGTAGAACATTGATTCAAGATTGCTTGATTAGCATAAAGATCAATCTGAAATTTAATCCATTTGTCTCCTTCTTCTAAAATTAAAACCTGAGATGAGTCAGATAAAGCAGGAATAATAATTTCTTGAAAAGTTTGATCTTTGTAGATTTTATTTCCTTTTTCAAGGTTCATATATTTAGGTTCATATTTAGTGACTTGACTAGATGAATTTGAATTGCTTGATTGTTCAGTTTTTATACTATTTATTTTGTTAGCTGTCTGAGAAATAAAATATAATATGGTCGCAGTGGAGAGTATAGTTAAGAATATATTTAAAGGAATAAAAACAAGGAGAAGATTACGGATTCCATCTATTCCTTTAATTACGGGTGGTTTGTCTTCTCTCAGTTGAGGACTTGAAGAAGAAACTCCTCTCGAATTGCGGTGCGTCATGGGTAAAGATGGCAGAAATTTTAATAATGTTTGTAGATTGAATCTTATTTTGGCAAAACCAGAAGTAACTTCTAAATTTTCAGCAGGAGTATTGTCTTTAGGTTCTTCTTCTACTTTTGAAGAATTGTTTTTATCTTCGTTAAAAGGCTGTTTATTTTCATTACTTGAAGGTAAAATGATAGGAGGATTTTTTTGATTTTCTTTTCTGGTTTGTGTAGGCAAACTGACGATTTCACCATCACTGACTTCTAAAATCATTAAAGTGACATCATCATTTTTCATTTTTATCGTGCCATTATGTCTAGCAGATTTTACAAAATTCTCAAACTCCTGTTCTGAATTAATTGTAAGTAAAGTTGTTAAAATATCTCTTTGCTGTTCTGTATATTTAAAAATATATTCAGCTAGAGCGTCAGTTGCTAGTACAAAATAAAGCTTATCTGAATGTTGTTTGTATTTTAATTCGATGTCTAAAAATTTTGGCTCATGATCATTATTTTTAGAGCGACTTCCAAAATATTCAGGTTGATTATTAAAATCCGTTGATTTTTTCAATAAATAGGTTTTAATTTGATTTCCCTGAAAAATAAACAGACAGCTATCGCCAACAATTGAGATTTTTGCTTGATTTTCAATAAATTGTAACCCAATAAAGGTAGATATTGCTGATTTAGAACGCTCCAAACCATTGTAAATCTCAATCCAGGCAAAATTATTACCGCTTTTTGCTTTTTCTAATTCTGCTTTAACTTCTTCTAACCATTTTTGCTGAATTAGTTCAAGCCATTCTTGCCAATTGTTTTTATCAATCTGGGGATTTTCACAAAAATAATCAACAAGAAGTTTTGACCATATACTTGAGTAAAATGATTGAGTTGCACCATCGGCGATCGCAAAACAATTCTTAGCTTCATTACAGCTAAAATTATCTTGACAACCGCTAATGGTTTCCATCTCTTTATGAGTTCTATGACTGAACCGACGGATGACTGAAACTTTATGATCAGATTGCATAATTAATGACAATAACTTTAGCGTAATGCTCCTTGAGAACCAAATTGAAGAAGTTTAATCAGTGCTTCAGCATCAGCATTAAAGATAAAACCTCTGGCATTAGGTTGAACATTAAAACCCGCATTTTTGGCACTCTCAGCAAGAGGCTCAGGAAGCACACTGGAAATATCAAACAAAAAGTTAGCAAATTTATTATTGCTAAAACCAGCATTGTCACTAGGTAACTCTATTTTCCCTGCTGATGCGTTAGAAATATGAGCATTCAAAACAATCACGTTACCGTCACTTGTTTTAAGTTGTGCTAGTTTTTTCGCTTCAGTAGTAGCAGCATTAGAATCATTAGGTTCTCCATCGGTTATATTAATCACAACAGGTGGAAAACTATCGCGATGATTAGAAATAAATTTTTCTACCCCAGTATAAGCCTGTTTAAAGGCTTCAGCCATTGGTGTTCCATTACTTGCAGTCGGTTTCACAAACACTCGCATTACTTCATCCACTTCAACCAACCCACCTGCACCATCAGAGACTTTTCTCTTAAGGGTTGTTGTATTGGGATTTTTAGCCAAATCTGAGGCTTTATCTAGAAATAGTACATTAATACTTGCTCCATAGCCAACCGCCGCCACAAAACATCTGTCTTTAATCTCATTACCCGATGAACAAGCTGTAATAATTTCTCCGATGACTCGATTAACGGCTAATGCGGCAAAATCTGCTTTATCTGAATTGGCGTATTTATCTGACATTGAAGCTGACTGATCAATCATAATCAGGATAAATCCAGGCTTGGCGCTACTCAGTTGTTCTTGATACATAACTTAAAGATTACTTCATTGATTTTTGAAAGGGAAAAGATGATCATGTCACCGCAAAATGGGCTATGATGACAATCTAGCAAGCAAATAGGACTAATTAGCTTGATTTACCTAACATCTCAGTATTGTAGCGTTTGATTTTAGTACAAAAGTAGGCTTTGGTACACAATTTATAGGTAGGTTATGGTACAGTCTTAGTTCCGTTTGGTATAATATATTGGATTAACCCTCTAATTTTTTAACCAGAAATGAATAATATTGACCAAGTTTTGCAATATGTTGATGATTTAATGTTTGAGAAAGTGGAGTCTCATCTGACACCAGTACAAGAAGCAATCTTGACAGGGGTTTGGCAAGGTCAAAAATATTGGCAAATTGCTCAATCTTTTAATGGTTGTAGTGAATCTCATATTAAAAAAGAGGCTGCTAACTTATGGAAAAAGTTGGGTAAGGTATTAGACGAAGATGTTAATAAAGATAATTTACGATCCAAGTTAGAAAGAAAATATCGGGTTTCTCAAGCTTATCATTCGGGGAATTGTTTGTTACAAATTGATAACATCAATATTGGTGGTCAAATTATTCAAACGACTAATGATAACCAAAACCGATCATATTCTTTACATAATAATAAATCTCCCATGATTGACTTAACAAAAGCCCCTGAATTAAGGTATAACTGTGGACGTAAGTTAGAAATATCAACCTTAAAAGAATGGCTAGATAATAAAACTCGATTAATTACCATTTATGGGTTAACTGGAATCGGAAAAACAGCTTTAACCCTTAAATTAATTTCAGAAATTGCCCCACAATTTGATTATATTATTTATCGCAGTCTGGAAAATATTCCTCAATTAATCGCTCTCAAAGATGATCTAAAACAGTTTTTCGCCCAATCTCTATCAACCCCCTTACCTGATATAATAGATTATCTAAGCTCCTATCGTTGTTTAATTATTCTTGATGATGTGCAGAATATTTTTAAACCGGGGGAATTAGCAGGTAAATATTTACCCGACTGTCAGGATTATCATAAATTTTTTCATCAAATTGCTACCACATCTCATCAAAGTTGCTTGATTTTAATTAGTTGGGAACTTCCCAGAGATTTTGTCACCTTAAAATCCGATAAAATTAAAACTTTATACCTGCAAGGTTTAACAACAGAATTTGAAGAAATCTTCAAAGAATACGGTTTAAAAAATGAGGAGAAATGGACGAAACTGAGCGAACTTTATCAAGGTCATCCTAACTGGTTAAATATCATCTCCTCAACCATTATTGGCAACATCTCAATAAATGCTGGTAAGGAAGCCGAAGTCAACCTAGAAAATGAACCCGCACTCGTGAGAAAGCATCGACTTAGGTTGCACTGAGGAAGAAAATCTGC
>NZ_JASJFB010000417.1:0-6608 GCF_030065455.1 Microcystis sp. M53602_WE12
TCAGGTGGTCAATTACCTAATTTTCAGGGAAAAAATCCCTAAATTTTCCCCCCAATCACTCCAATGGTAGGCACTTTTTCAGGGAAAAAAAGTCTAAAAGCCTTATCCAACAAGGTTTTTAGATTTATTCAGCAAACCCTACCTAAGCCTGCTCACGGGTTTCAGCTTCATGGCGCAATTTGCTTGACTGCTCCTAACTATCGATAATATCAGGTCGGGAGCCAATAAACCCAACGCTTTCCCAATAAGCAACTAGCTCCAGCCCTGTTTTAGGAGGATTTTGTAGATAACTCATTCTCTAGCTCTGAAGGTAGATCTAGGCTGATGTTCACGGTATTTCTTTAACGTTCAATGACCTGTCTTTGATTATATCCGATATATTCAGTTAAACGAAGGCTGCATCTCATTTTTCTAAATCTACTAAGTTGGGATTTTTAAGGCGAAACTCTCTGCTAAAATCGGGCGTTACTTCCGAACTCATACCCGACAATTCCGCATCAGAGCGGTGAATCCTGCTTGGGCAAAATGTTTGTCATAAGCGAGTGCTTCTCTGATTCCATTTTCTTCCATTATTTTGAAAGATACGCAATCTGTATGACTCCATGCTTTGTCTTTACGCTGTTGATATAGTCTTAATCCTTGTTCAAATTGCTCACTGGTTTGGGGAACAATACGAACATTGGGGTTAGAACGCAAATTTTGAGTTAGCTCTATGGCTAAGTCACGGAAATACTCACCACGTTTAGAAAAGTCGTTTAAGACTTCGATAAGGACGGCTTCACTGGTGACAATATAGACGGGATGCAATGTTTTTGATAGCTGAACAGCTTTTTTATGCAAATTATCACTGGGGTTAAGAAGGGCAACCCAATAACCTGTATCGGCGAAAACGACTCTCACTAACTATCCTGTTGCTGTTGATAATGGTCAAAGTTTTGGGCTAAGTCTTTTGGTAGTTTTGCCCATTCTTCATTGGGGATTTTGGCAGAAAGTCGGGCGGCTAATTCCCAGATTGGTTCTGCATTATAGTCAAATTTAATATTTGCGAAAGAGAAGCTTTCGATAGGTGTTTGATTATTCATAGGTGTATTTGATTTAGAAGAAATCAGTTTTTCTAATTTAGAGATCGCTTCTTGTTCACTGCGCCAAGCTTGATCGCGTAGTTGGTTAGCTTTGAGAACTAGATCGCCAATTTCATTTCTAATCTTTGGTTCAGGTAATGGAATATGGACAGAAGCAAGCATTTCTCGATCTATATGAACAATAACTGAACCATAAGATTGTCGTGTTATTAGGCAATAACCATAATCTGAGGCTAACCAAGCATAAAGATAACCTGCATTAATATCATCAGATGCTAGAATCCGAGTTGCATCTTCACTAGCTGTCCATGCTGCCATGTATTTAGGAATAATCTGTACTTTCCCAATCGTGCCAGAACGAGTAACAGCGATCATGTTTTCTTCTAGTTGAATTTCAGGTAAATCTTTGGTATGTGCGCCCTTGGCAAGTCGTTTAACATCGATTGGATCGACTTGAAAAAGTTGTTTACTACTAAGCATAGGAATACCACCTTTGTCAACATAAGTGCGTTCTCTAAACTTTGTAATTGCTCTAACTTCTTTAGTAATTCGCTGATCGCCAATTTTAGTAATTTCAACAGGTAACTGAGCTAGTTGTTTTTCAGCAGCGATCGCTTCGGGATTGTGAAAACTTGCTTCTAATCGTCCCATGAGTTGAGAAGCTTTGATCGTAGTCGTAAAAGATGCACTACCACGCGGAGTAATATCTTTGAGATAGGGTAGGTTTAAACGTTCATGGAGAAGGCGATCGGCTTCATCTAACAAATGATTTGCTTCATCACGCAGTTCTCCCGCTTTACACATCAAGCGACCAATTTCAATCCGGCGAATCGGCGGCAAATCGGGAATTAAAACTCGTTCTAAATGCTCTGGTTCAATGTGAACAATAACTGAGCCATAGGTAGCCTGAGTAAGCTGAGGACGACCATATCGACTAGGAAGAAAAGCTGCTATAAAACCTGCTAGATCAGGATCAGTTGCCCGAAGTCGAATAGCGTCTTGTGAAAGAGCTTTCCCTGCTAGTGTTTCACACGCCAAACTAACATTACCAACAGTTCCTGAACAAGAAATTAAAATATCCCACTTTTGAATTAAGAGTTTAGATAGATTTTGTGTATATTTACGACTCAAATAATTTTCTATTCTTGGACGCAAACTAATAATGTCAGAACTGGAAAGAAAAGGAATGCCATGTTCAGCATCTACATAAATTCGCTTGAAGCGAAAAGCATTATGAGCTTCCTGACAAAGACCTTCCTTGCCATAAAGTGGGATGAGAGGTAAACCACTATTTGTCAAAGCTGTAACTGCATTATGAGCCTCAATGCTAAAAGCAGAAGCCTCTAGACGCACACCAGCAGCCAGGACTTCACTGAGTTTGATCGTCGTCGATAGTTTCTCCGACTCATCATCAGGTATCTCTGGCGTGTAATCAGATTTAAAAGCGTAAGTTACCATCCTAGTACCACCTTTTTCTTCCACTCAATAAACTCATTAGCTACCAAATCCGTATCATCATCCTCAACCTTTTGACGAGGTAGCGGTCTAGCCACACCTTCACCCGTTGCCGTTCGCTCGATCAAAGGGATTGACTCTGGATTAGTTGGAACCAGTATCTCTTCCCCTTCCTCATTACGTCTGTAGGTGATGTTACCCCGTTTGTCATGTCCGATCGCCTTCACCTGTGCCATAAAGATTTCATAATCAGACATTGTTCCTTGAGCGATTTCCTTTTCAGTCTTTTTCTGAAGAATCAAAACCGAAGTTTGCGTCCCATTGTGAGGCTGAAAAGTATCAGGATGTAGGTCAATCGAAGCAACAATTCGGCAATGCTTAATTAACCAATACCGCACATAAATCAATCCAGGAGCGCCCAAAATTGCATCAGGTAAAACGATTCCCATCCGTCCCCCTGGTTTCAAAAGTTGCCAGCATCGTTCAATAAACAAGATCTCAGGTGATGCAGAACCCTGAAGTTGTTCTGTTGGCTCCCAACCAGACTCAGTTTCTTTCCAAACATAGGCAAGCTGATATTGCTTTAAGGTTTCTTCATCCTTAATTGGTAACTTTGAACCAAAGGGGGGATTGGTTGCAATTACATCAAAATGACCCAGATCTTTCTCACTGCGTAAAGTTTTGGGATCGATAGCTAAAGCCGTGGCAAATTGCTTCCGAAAACTATCTTCCCATTGATGAGGATGTAACAGAGAATCTTGTCTAAGAATATTTCCAGAGCCGTCATTGTTCATCACCATATTCATCTTGGTCGCTTTGACTAAATCTGGATTAATATCAATCCCAAAGAAATTAATTTTAGCTGTTTCTTGAATTTTAGAATTGAGTGCATTTTGCATCCAAGGATCTGACTGCTCAGTTACTCCTGCTTGTAGTTCTAACTTTTTGATTACCTCATTCATTGCAATTACCAAAAAGCCACCTGTGCCACAGGATTGATCGAGAATCTTATCAGTGACTTTCGGCTCCAGCATACGAATAGTCATTTTTTGCACATTTCGAGGTGTGAAAAATTCACCACGATCGCCCCTTAAATTTGCGCCAACCAGTTCTTCATAGGCTTTCCCTTTAACATCAATATTTGTACTCAGAAAGCTATAGCGTTGAAGCTCACCGATAATATAAGCTAAAGAACGAGGTTGAAGTTTAATTTCATCATTAGCATCAAAAATAGCAGGGTATTGCTTTTTAACTGCGCTAAAAATCTTGCTAATGCGATTAAAAACAGTTAACCGACCATCATTACTCTTTTTCTCTTTCGCTGTTGCATAAAATTCTAAAGGATTAGGAAAATTACGCTCATCATGAATCTTGCAAAAAATAACCTTTAAAAGCTCAAAAAAAGCAGGTTGTTTTTGTAGCCCATCCGTTACATAAATATGATCGTGGCAAATCTTAAAAGAAAACAGTAAATTATCACCAACTGCATTCTTTAGTGACTCACGAGTTGGGCGATCAACTTCCTCAACATTACCATTCTTAGAAGGAATATCATTAGGCTCTTCATACTCAATGCCTTCCTCTGTCCTAATTCGACGCAAGACGGTCTTTTTCCTACCATTTGTCCACATCCCCCACTCAGAGTTATCACAAGTCGCCATGTATGACCGAAGCTGCTCAACTCCGTCTTTACTGGCTGAGGGTGGTACTGAGTCTTTTTTGCACTCAATAATGATCCAAATATTTTCCTGATTGTGTTGATCCCCCTCACGGAAAATAGCCAGATCCACTCGAACAGTCTTACTACCCTGCTTAATTGGATACTCAACCTCGATCTGTTCTGGCAAATAGCCCAATTCCAGCACCAATCGACGCTCGATGTTCTGGCGAACATATTCTTCGGGCGTATCATTACGGGTTTTCTGGTCTATGAAATCACAGACCTTGCCATCTGGAAGTGTTGGCAAAAGCTTGGACATTGCCCTCCCCCCACAAAGAAAATTTACCTTCCTTAATGTTTTACCGGTAATTGATCTGCTTTGACCAACTGCTTATTTTAAATTTACAGGCTGGAAGAACTGATAGCGGGTCAACCGTTGGCCGTCAACCTAGCCTATTGAAGATAGGTTGCGTCAACCCAGACCGAGTCGATGGGCGATTGCACTGAACCGTTATCATCAACCTTGAATGATATTATTAGTCTAACTCTCGGTTTGGTACAGTGATTGGTTAGACAGATGGACTTTAAATGAAGTTTATGGAGATTTCGGCTCTCTTGGATTTGGTGGGTAAAATGTATTCTGAGATATATTCGCCTTAGTGAGGGAATGGAAGGAACCACAAAGACACAGAGGACACAAAGATTGATCGATCCTATGTAAGTTAAACTTATCACACAAAACCTAGAAGAACCCCGAAAGTTTCCGCATATCACCCCGTTTTGTGGATTCCTGACAATCAGCCGAAATAACATCAGCTTTCCCCAAGGATGCAACACCAATTGTTCAATCTGACTGCACTTCGTAACAAAAATTTACAACTCGATCATAAGCGATCGCACTCCCGTCCGTCGCTGTGCCTAGACGTTTTTAGATTATTATCATTTACTTGAATCAATGATCATGGTGCGTTCCCCAAAATTGATCGCTGCAGCGGTAGGACTTGCATGAGGGAACGCACCCTACCAGATCTGCACTGAGTTCTGTTGTTGCCTTGTTAGGATTAGGAGGATTAGGGTTAGTCTCTAGCCTGACCAAGCGAAAATAGAAATAGTAGGGTGGCCATTGCCCACCTTACCGCTTTTTCAGTCATAATAAATCCGAATTAGGGCGAACTGTAGTAAAATAGTAAACGAACCTCTTAAGCAGGGTTTATAAGGATGTCCAGACGAGACGATCTACATTTATCATTACGTCATACTTTAGAAAAAGAAGGTTGGAAAATCACTGATGATCCTTTAATTATAACCTTAGAAAAAACCTTGCTTAAAGCTGATTTAGGAGCAGAAAAGTTTTTTGCTGCGGAAAAAGAAGATCGTAAAATTGCTGTAGAAATCAAAGACTTTGATACGCCTTCAGTTATCAGTGAATTAGAAAAAACAAGAGGACAACTTCAATTATACCAATGGGCTTTAGATTCACAAGAACCTGAAAGAAAACTTTTTTTGGGCATTAGTGAAGCGGTTTATTTAAAACACTTCAAAAAAGCTATTTTCCAACTGGTTATTAAACGTAATAGAATCAATTTAATTATTTATAATCCTCAAAAGGAGATAATTGTCGAATGGATAACACAGTAAATTATGCCGATATTCTGACTCAAGTTATCAGAAAAGAATCGGCGATGCAACCTCGATTACAAAACCTTAAAATTACCCCAGTTTGTGATCCAGAATCAGGCAACTTTTTAATAATTATGACTGGTTGGGAAAAAGAAGCATGGATTAATACAATTTTATTTCACGCTCGTTTATTGAAAAATAAAATTGTCATTGAAGATGATAATCTTGAAGAAGGATTAACAACCAATTTAATTCAAGCTGGGATTCCCCCAGAAGATATTATTACTGGACTTTCCCTAGAGTAAGGCAGGCATTACCCACCTTAGCGATATCGCAATGAATGTTAGGAAAAATTATCTAAATGCTTCAATTCTATCTAAATAGACATTAACTAATTTATGTTCAATGACCAAAGCTTCAATCTGTGGCCAAATACGAGCTAAAAACTGATGAAATTAGCGTTTTCGTATATTGCCAAAACGGAGATGTACTACTTTGGGTGGGGAAAAATCTAGCATTAGTCTATCAGAAAAGTCCGCATCTTTCGTAACAATAACCAGTTTTTTATCCTTTGCATATTGCCAAATTTCCGTATCACTTGGACTTCTACCTAAAACCGAAACATCAATGATTGGTAAAGATGGAGTGAAGAGGATTTTAGCTGGTAAATTTTCATCGAAGAAAAAACCATTCATGCAATTTTTCTGACTTCATAGTGATTCGCCATCAATCTTGCTGCAAATTGCATACAGGCATAAATATCTTCGCGATTCAGAGAAGGATATTCTTCA